>JBBQPP010000230.1:0-6443 GCA_038217255.1 Bacteroidales bacterium
TTTTCTCTATTTCTGAATGGGCGCATCCATTAACCAAATCAACGGGTTTCTTATGGGCAAATTCCTTATGACCTCCGGGGTTTTTGGATATCCTTCCAACGTAAGCCAAAGATCTATATATTCGGGTTTGTTATACGCTATACCGGCAAAAAGCAAAAATGGTTGGCGAACAGGCCATTCATTAAAATACATTACATCGGGCGGATATGGCCAGGTTGATTTGTCTTTTACATATGGAAAAAGAAATGCTGCACCCAATTGTAAATTTAATCCATTGGGTGTTGTAAATTCAAACAGATTATTTTCCTTGTCCGACAGTATTTCAGCGGTAACCATAAATGCATCAAGATTGAAAAGTGAATAACCATATGGTTTTTTGCGTTTTAATTCAAGTGGGAAAGATGCATCTGCAGCCATTTGGCCAGGAAGTAAAACATTCTTAAAGCGATTGCGGCACAGATCCAAAACTTCATCATTCCCAACCAAACGGGCAAACATTCCAACCTGCATCACCCAACAAGTTCCGTGGTTATTTTTGGCGCTCATTTCATCAATTCCGTACTGGTGGGTTGTGAGAAAGGTAACAAATTCTGAAAACCAGGTCTTAACTTTTGAACTGGTTTCCTGAGGCAAAACATTATTTTTTTCAAGAATTTCGACAGAACGTGCTACTTCAATTAAATGAATGGCATCAATGATTCCGATTCCTCGACCTGTAACTTATAACCGGTTGCGGTATTGATGATGTATCGTTGTTCAGTTGATCTAATATATTTAACATCAGATTCCTTTTTTGAGCAAGCAGAAATAACGCATAAAGCAATTAAAAGGGGAATTGTTGTTTTTAAAAATTGCATTCTCATTAGTTTGCCTTTATCAAATTATGGATTACTGTTGTTTAATTAACCAGCTAATTTTATTTCCCCTATCTGTTGACGTTGTCAGAAGCTTCGCACGCTGACAAGTCGTTGCAACGAATAACCTGACAGCGTCTTCAGACCTGTCAGCGTTAACTAAACCGGTCAATAGGATAAATTGAGTATCAAAAATCCTATTTTACTTCCGTAATTACAATCTCATTTTTCCCAGATATTTTCGGGTTCTTTAGAGTGAAAACTATCCTTGTAATTTTATCCCAGTATCGCTTCAATCCAGAATCTGTGATTTCTTTTACTTCGATTTTTGGTGAAAGCGCTTTTGAATTATATTTCATTTCCATTGTAAAACCATCACCTTCCAGCAACAAAATTCCGGGTTCTTTCTCACTTACTTTATTTGAAGTTACGAAGTTCAATGTTGTTGGTTCTTCTGTTACTTTGCCCAATTCCCAGTTATCTTGAATCACGAATTTTTTGCCGCGTTCCAGCGAATAAGTTCTCACCCACTTTTTCACATCAGCACTTTCCGGGTATGCTTTAAAGATATTAGTTGAGAAAACTGCTTTTTTTGCATCGGCTTTAAAAGTTGAATTTGTAGCCACAAATTCACGTCCATCTTTTTGGTCAATCCCGTTTATTTTTGGCAGGTTGTGGTATTGCGATTGCATGGTCCAAATTTCGTAGCGACGATTACTGAACGTTTTGGCGGTGTACGTTTCGCGGCCAATATCAACCAAACAGGGTTTGCCATTGAAATACAAAACACAGGTTCCCAAATCGTTGTGGTTGTGGCTTTCGGCATTGTGGCCACCTTTTGCCGCAAAAAAGAATCCTTCAGACGAACCTGCTTTATCACGTGCGCCGGCAACCTGAGTTTCGGGCAACCAAAAATCACTGATCAAAGCATCTTCTGCTTCGGCATTTTCAATTTCTTTGAGGTGCATCAATTGCATAATTTGCTCATCCACTTTTCCGTCGGGAATTACCTTTCCCCAGTCCTGTTTTTGAGCCAGAAATGCACCAAACTTTTGCATAATCGGGTCGCCAATATCTTTTCCGTAACTGTAAATAATTTGCGGACGACCGCCTGTTGTGGCATCGGCATCAGCAAAATTGATAAAGTAAGGATATTCAATATATGCCTTGTAAATGTAGCTTCCCATATTTTTTACCAACTGGTTATCGTAAACATCGAACTTGCCGTTTGTAGCCCTTTTCAATAAATCAAGACACTGGTACAACGATGCTCCTGCCCTGCCCCAGTATGAAGGACCTTCATCGCAACCGCCATCATTAGGGTAAATATTGATAAATTGGTCAAGCGATTTAACAACCTTTTCAACACCCTTTATTTTTTTGGTTTGATCATCTTCCAGAATTAAAATCGCCGTAAGCATATTGTGGTTAGTCCATGGATTCCAGTTGTTTACATCGCGACTGCCATCCAAACCCTGCCACCAAAAATCGTTGCGTTCGTAATAAGGAATCACAGCTTTTTTCATGATTTCTTCCTTTAAGCGGATAGCAATTAATGGATGGATTTTATCGAATTCATCTTTGAACAGTAACCAGGTCCACGAAAGGATATTTGTGATTTCGCCAACACCGAGATCGATAACCGGTTCATCGACATCAGGCAGTCCGTGTGGCGCTTTTTGGGCAGTGAGGTGAGCCGACCAGCCCCACCAGGTTTGCTCACTGTAATACCAAACGCCGTTCACAATCTGGTCGATAAAACGGCCCTTTCCTTCGGCTAATTCACCCATAACAAGCGCCATTAAAACCGCACGCGGAGCTGCATACACCTCTTGCCGGCGGTCGCCAGAACGGATAATTTCGAGGTAATCAGTGGCTTTAACTACAGGCCAGTTGTAATCAACCGTTTTTTCGGCTTCTTCAATATATTGCTTTTTTAATGCTTCGGGGAGATTATTCCAGAAAGCCCGGTTTTGATAATTGGGAAAACCAATTTCGGAGAAGTTTTTTACCAAAGCCTGAGCAAGATTAATTTGCTGCGCTTCCTTTTGAAGCATATCACGTTGTTCTTTTGAGAAACTGCTGATTGCAAAAGTGCAAAACAGAAGAAGAATGAATAGTTTTGTCATGATTTAATCGTTTTAGTTGAATTTAGATAGTATTTATCTTTAATGATTTCATAATTGATAAATATACAAAGAATCCCGGATCTTAAATGACTTCAATTGCTATTGCCGACATCTATCCGTCAAGCGGTTTTGAACCGCTATACGGGGTGTTCATCAATCCCTTTCAATTGTCCTTTAAAAAATCCTTCCCCCATTTTGCCTTTAATTCGGTTGAAAGTTGTTCAACAGTTGCATTGTATTCAGGTTTTTCGGCAAGGTTGTCCAGTTCCAGCGGGTCGGTTGCATGATCAAACAACATTCTGGCGTACGGCACGCCACTGTCATCTGTAAATTCGGTGTAAAACTGAGTTCCCTTTATGAGGGTTACTGCATCTTTGAATTTCGAAACTGCGTAATCCTTATTTCGTGTTCTGCCATTTATCAGCGAAACAAAACTTTCGCCTTCCAAATGCGCAGGTTTTTCAATGCCAGCCAATTCGCAGAGGCTAGGGTAAATATCGATATATTCTGTTATTGCTTCGGTAGTTTCACCCTTTGTTTTGCCGGGTACTTTCAAAATTAAAGGTGTTCGCAACGATGATTCAAACGTGCAATGTTTGCACCACAACATGTGGTCGCCGAGGTTCCAACCGTGGTCGCCCCACAAGATTACAATTGTATTTTCGGCCAAACCCAAAGATTCAAGTTCGTCCAGTACTTTTCCAACCTGTGCATCCACGTAACTCACACAGGCGTAGTAACCATGAATCAATTCTTTCGCCATTTCATCGCTAACAGGACCTTTCTTTGGCACATCAGCATAGTTCCGAAGCTCGCCAAAATTATGGAAAGCCTCTGCTGGAGTCGATTCCGGTTGAAGATAATTTTCGGGTAACGAAATATCTTCGCGTTTATACAAATCCCAATATTTTGAGGGTGCATTGAACGGCAGATGTGGTTTCATAAAACCAACCGCAAGGAAAAAAGGTTGATTTTTTTCCTTCAACTTTTTGAGGTCGTTGATTGCTTTAGCGGCAATTTCGCCGTCTTTATAAGCCTCGTCCGGTACATCAGCATTTTCAAACGGCATCCCCCGTGTTTTGCCGTCTTCCCCAAGTGTAATGTTCGATTCAAGTACATAATTGTTTAGTTTTGAATGCCAGATTACATCCCAGGCCAATCTGTCATCATTACCGTGATGATATACTTTTCCGTTGGAAATGGTTGTGTAACCATTGTTTTTAAAAGTCATCGGAAGTGAAGGATTGTTGGGCATATCCTCGTCTTTTTTAGTATCGAAATCAATAAAGCGGTGGCGCGTTGGTCGGGTGCCGGTTAGCAAACTTGCCCGAGATGCCCCACAAACCGGAATATTGCAATATGCCCGATTGAAAACCAAACTCTGCTCAGCCAGTTTGTCGAGGTTAGGTGACTTTATTTGACTTGCACCGTAACAATTCAGCTCCGGTCTCAAATCGTCAACAGCAATAAAAAGAATGTTTGGTTTCGATTTCTCTTTTTCTTTTTGTTTATCCGAAGAACAGGCACTAACAAACAGGGAAATTAATACAATTAAAAAGAGGAAATAGTTGGTTTTCATATGGTTTATGTTTTTAGTTAGATATTATTCTTATTTAAATCAATCTCATAATTATTTTTAAACTATCAATTTTAAAGGACAAACAATTCTTTGAGATTATCAGATTTAGTGTCCTTTAAATTTGTGCTTTTACTTCTCAAAGCACAATTCGGGTAGTCCACAAAAAACCTACTTTCTGATAGAATCCTTATAAATTATTCCATTTTGGAATAATTTACAGTTTTTTACTTTGCGGCTTTTGGTCCATCATAATCATAGGTAAACCAATCTACATCTATAAAACCTTTTTCCTCATTTTCATTCCAGCAGAAAAAGCCCAGCCTGTCGCCGGTCCATTTTCCAAATTCGATGGTAAATTCAGGGCCAAAACGTTCATAGGTTTTCCCGTTTAAACTGTATTCATAAAATGCCTGATCACTTGTATTTGAAGTTCTGACAAATAATTCATCTCCTGAAATTTCAGGTCCGACCATTTCTTTGGCAAAGTTGTCCATAAAAAACAGGTTCTTTTTCCCGGACTCATCCACTTTTATCCCTAACAAATGATAAACACCACCGTAGCGAACAAACCCTGCACGTTGCCCCGGTACCATATTCGAAATATCAAATTTTGCTTCTGCCGTCCCGGTAGTTATTCCCATGATTCGTTGGCTCAAGGTATTGTAAGCGCGCCAAAAATCGGTTTCCGAACCATCGTTATTTGTCCATTGATTGATTGTTGGACCTGCACCGGAATCAGCTTTCAAGGGAACTCCAGCTTTTAAACGAAGCCAGCCTGGGCGTTCGGTTAGCGACCAAAATGAAGATCTTGGGTTGTGATTCCATTCCCACTGCTGACCTAATTTTGTTGCTGAAAAATCATCATCGCTTTGTGGCGCAGTAACTGGAAAACCCTGAATTGGTTTTTGGTATTGAACTACCGGTTCACCTATTCCATCGTTGTCAACATCAACACCTATAATTGGCCAGCCGTCAATCCAGGTCACCGGTTCCAAACATTGTGGACGCCCCTGAAATGGAATATCCGTGTTCTGTATAAGTTGATGAACATACCACCACGAACTATCCGGCGCTTGCATTAAAGCACCCTGACTGCAACTGCGATCGATTCCATTTCCACGTTCCAAAACTACTTTTTTTTCGTATGGACCATAAATACTTTCCGAAGAACGAAGTACAACTTGTTTTCGGTCGTTTTCAGTACTTGGGATTTTCCCCGGGTTTTCAGGATCGGTATAAAACCATTCTGCCATAAAAATATACCAGGTGCCATCAAATTTATATATTTTGGCTGCTTCTGATCCCAAACCTGTGTACACCAATTTTCCTTCATCAAGAATTTTCGTACCATCCCAACTCATTTTATAAATCCTGTTTTCGTTCCCGGGAATTGTATTCTCAGGTGATTTTTGCTTACCCGCAGTATTGCAAATCACAAATGCTTCGTGGGTTTCCTCATCCCAATAAACACCGGGATCGTCCAAAACCAATTCGCTTGCCAACATTTGAATTGGCGCATTCCACGGACCACGAATATCTTTGGCAGTGCTAACATACAAACCATGTTTAAAATCAATTTGATAACAAAACCACGTTCCTTCATGAAATGCTAAATCGCCAGCCCAAACGCCAAATGGATAACCACTCATTTTATCCCAATTGTATTCGGGTGCCCACGACAAGCTGTCCCAAACATGCCCGATTATTTCCCAGTTTACCATGTCTTTCGATTCCAAAATCACCATTCCCGGCGACATGTGTTGTTTCGACGAAATCATGTAATATGTATCGCCAACTTGTTCCACATCCGAATCGGGATAATCTCCATTTAGAATTGGGTTTTTGTAGGTTCCATCGCCCTGATCGCCCCAGCTTCCTGTT
>JBBQPP010000231.1:0-6442 GCA_038217255.1 Bacteroidales bacterium
GCCGGGGTTCATTGCATCCCAGCCATTCAACTCCGTAATTGTACCGAGGTGAACAAACCAGTACATTTGAATGGCTTCCCATAAATTCCGGGGTGCATTTGCCGGCACCCGGCGGCAAACTTCAGCAATTTTCAGAAGTTCTTTTTTGCGTTTTTCATTGGTTTCTGTAAAGGACAATTTCTCAGCCAAATCGGCATGGCGTTCAGCAAAAACAATAACTGCATTGCACGAAATATCCATAGCTTGCAGTTCTTCCAATTTTTCGGTTGCTTCCGGGTCGTTTAAAAAATCAAGTTTTTGAATGTGGTCGTTTATTTCTTTTTTGAAATCCAACATTCCTTTCCGGTAGATTTTTCCGTCAAGAGTTGTGTGTCCGGGAGCGCGCTGTTCCATAAATTCAGTAAAAACACCCGCTTCGTATGCAGCTTTCCATTCCTTCGGAACATGTCCAAAAATACGTTCGCGCATGGTTCGCCCACTCCAGTAAGGAATTACCTCGCGTTGGTAAGTATCAATTTCTTCCTGCGAAATGGTGTAACGTTGCTGTTCGCGCGAATTTAACACGTGAAAATCCTCCACACTGTGACAGGTAAGTTCAGGGAAAGTTGGAACCGATTTTGGCAGCGGACCACGCTCGGCAACAATCAGTTCGTTGTTGCCAATATAAATGGTTTTTTGTTTGCAGATTTCAAGGAAATTTAAGGCGCGCATTACCGGAACAGAATATTTCCCGTTGTTTTCTTTGTAAAACCGTGTGGTAATTAAAGCACGCTCAATTGAAAGTGATTCTTGTGTTTCCACACTTTGTTTTCGCAAACGTTGGATGCGTTCGTTCATTCCGGGGCCAATTTCAGAATTTGGTTTTTGATAGAAATTGCCCTCTGTTGTGGCAGGCCTTTCAGGGTGTTTTATTTGAATTGTTTCAGTTGAATTCATTTCAAAATAAATTTAATGAATTGAAAAAAATAGAATAATTTTAAAGTGAGATTTTTCTTGCACCTCTCCTATGGAGTCCCGATAATTATCGGGCGGGAGAGGCTTCTGTTCAGGCATAAAACATCCGGCAACTAAAAAGGCAGCGGTAAGTTGCAGGTAAATTTGTTTTATGTGGTTTTGAATCCATTTTCAACCAATTGAATTTATCTGTAAACGTAAATAAATTCCTTGATTTCTCAAAAAGTGTCTCTGTTTTGTTACTCTTTGAAACAATTCAATTTCAGTGTGATGAGTTAAAGTTGAATGCAAATCTTTACAAGAAGAAAAGAGTTGAATGCAGATTTTGCAGTTCAAATTTTTCACGAAACTAAAACTGGAACTAATCCGTCGAAAAATACATTTACCAAATCTCCCGATTGGTTAAAAATAACAACTCCTTCTTTGTTTATCCACAACGCGCAAAGTGAGCCGCAAATTTCTTTATATTGATAAATATTAATACTTTACTTTATTCACCCCCGCTTTCAATTTCTCCAGTTTATCGTTCCAATAAAAAGTCGCTCCCATATTATTCGGGATTGAAATTTCACCCTGAACTTTTTTTCCGTCAAATTTTAGATTCATTTTAATTTCTCCTTTTGGATGAAGGAAACTTGCATTAATAAACTTCAAAGCCCCCGGATTTGGGGCAATTCTAATTTTTTCAAATCCTGCTTTTTCGGGCTGAATTCCGCAAATTGTTTTAAAGAAATGGATGTTGGGACTGCAACTCCACGGATGGCAATCCGAACGTTGTGTGCGGCTTCCGGTAAGTGCAACTTCGGTAAAGGTTGTCAAATTGTTGTCCATCATCTCTTTCCAGCCTGCCAAATGATTTTGAAATTCGGTTTGTAGTCCGGCTTTATCAAAGGCTTCAAAAAGGTAATGGTGAAAATATAAACCAATTTCAGAAAGGCCTTTTTCGGTAAAGATTTTCGCAAGAATTTGTTGCGCTTTTTCACCTTCAGCAGCCCCCGCCAAAACGGCAAAAATGTTTGTATGCTGAGAGTAATATTTCATTTCGGGAGTATCGGAATACAAGCCTTTTTCGGCATTCCAGCACATGTGATTTACTGATTTTGTAAGTTCTTTGGCTTGTTTCTCATAAATTTCAGCAAGATGTTCTTTGCCAATAAACCTGTATATTTTTGCAGCATTTTGTAAAGTGTATGCATAATGCAAGGTAAAAAGCGCCGAGTTTCCTTCCAGCCCTCCCGGAGGAACGCCACTTTTCCAATCTACACACCAATCGGCGTATGCCCACCAGTCAATCGGCCCGGCTAAACCATTTGCCTGGATTTTCTTGTTGAACCACTCCAAAACCGTATATATTCCAATGTCGAATTGCGCAGTAAACTCCTTGTCGCCTGCCCACATCATGTGGTCATAAATAATATCAATCCAAACCAACGAATAAATTGGAATAGTCAGATTGAAACCATCGGGATAACAGGCATGAGTTAAACCTTCGGGTATTTTCGACCAGTCGCCCTGCATGAGTACTTGCCGCACCAAATCGTTGTTACCCGAAAAATACTGAATTGCTTCTCCATGAATACGTGCATCACCAATGTATTGCATTTGTTCGTAGTGCGCGTCACTCATCAGCAAATCCTGGGCACACAACGAAGCAGTTCTCCAACCCGGCTCCATCAACGAATTTAAAAACGGATTATCGGTTTCGAAACTTGCTTTTAATTCGATTGGGTACTCAGATTTTTGATTATAATAATCCACAATTCCAAGCGGTTCGTCGCCGGTTTCAATATCAACCTGAATATAGCGGAACGAGCGAAACCAGTTTGGTCGGTACAAACGGTTTTTTCCGCCTTCGGGCATAAAAATATCGGAAACACCAATCATTATATTTCCTTTAATTTTACTGCGGTCGTCTTTTCCAATCCTATCAGTATGAAACAGAGTTTCGGAATAAGAAATTTTGATATGGCTACCTTTTCCTCCCGATAAAACCATTTCCGGATAACCCAAAGTCATCACTTCATTATCCATCAAAATACTTATTTTTTGATTAGCAGGAAGCTTGAAATTTTTCAGCGATTTGATTTTCGTTATCCCATCCCAATTGTAAAAAACCGGAAATTCTTCTCTTTTTTCAATTTGGTTTTGAATGGGGCGCTCAACCAATAACCAGCCATCGGGATAAAATATACCCGAAATATTGTGGTAGCGATATGATGAAATATCGAGGTATTTTGCTGGTTTCCAATTACTATCATCATAATCGGTGTTTTGCCATCCCCACAAATAATCGGCACCAACAATACTGTCGGTGGGATTGGCAACATACAAACCTTGTGTAATATCTATGCGTTGTTGCCAGCGCACAATCCGCTCGAAATAAGCCGGATTATTAATGGCTTTCCATCCTTTATCACCGGTGTTTACTATTTTTTCTGCCTCTGAATTACCTTCCATAAAAAAAGCAGTGAGATGCGAAAGCTGTGAAAAACCGCGCCTCGGTCCAAAATTAATTACCTCGGCTGCAATTACATTTTTACCTGATTTTAAATACGGCGCTAAATCGATGGTTTGATAATACCAGTGTTCCAAATCACTTCGTCCTGGACCTTTGCAAACATATTCGCCATTGATGAACAAGCGATAATTATTGTCAGCCGAGATTCTAACTTTAAAACTTTGCGGTACTTTTTCCAGCTCGATGGTTTTTCTGAGATGGATTACGTTGTGTTCTTTCAATTCTATGTCTTCGGCTGAAATCCAGCTGGCGCTGAACGTTACTTCCTGTGCAAACAGATTAAAAGACAAAAGAATGAGTGAGAGAAAAGTCAATATTTTCATTACAAGTTGTATTTTTTTTGATTAGAGATTTTTAGCTGCTTCAAAAAAAGCAAGAATATTTGTAGTTGAAGTGTCGTCCTGAATATTATGCGCAGGAGCTACAATGTATCCTCCATTTTCCCCTAAAATGTTTTTTCTGCGTTGAATTTCAGCTTTAATTTCAGCGGGAGTTTTGTTGGGAAGCAAATCCTGTATGCAAATTCCGCCAAAGAAAATGACTTCATTTCCAAACTGTTTTTTCAGGATTTCAGGTTCCATTCCGGTGGCCAGCGGTTGCAGGGGATTTACAATATCAAGTCCAATTTCGATAAAATCGGGGATAAACGGACTGAAAGCGCCGCATGAATGCCAGGCCAGTTTTACATTAGGATTTACTTTTTTGTATTCGGCAAACATTTGTTTAAAGCGTGGTTTAAAGTATTTCCGGAAGGTTTCCATATCCATTATCTGACTTTGCTGAGTTCCAAAATCATCGCCACACCACAAAACGTCGGCGCCCATTTCAATCATTTTCTTTCCGTAGAATGTGTGGATTTCCTGAATTTTATCAAGCAGTGAGTCAATGTATTCTGTTTCAAGCATCAAATCCATCAGAAATTTTTCGAGGCCAACCAAATACCATGCAGTTTCGAAAAGTGTAGTTTCCAGGTCGGCAATAATTCCGTGTGTTTTACCGTATTTATCAATTGTTTTTTCTGCTTCAATCCACCGACCTGTGGCTTTTGTGTCGGGGAATTTGTGTTTTGCAATGTCTTGCGCAGTTTCAGCGTTTGCAAGTGGGTAAATATGAAACTCGTTATACAATCCCATCGGTTTAAAAATCATTCCCCACTCATTTTCGATTAAACCGTTTTCGAGTGTTTTTGTAGGAAAATTATCGGGTGCACAGGTTGCAATTCCAACTGCATCGTTTCCAAGTTTTACAAGCAAATCCATGTGCGAGGCGCGTGTTGAAAGCATCGAATCCAGTGGTTCTTCATACGGGACTTGCAAATATTCTGACATTTTTTGTGCTACCTGCGGCGTAAAATTTGCAAAAACCGGTGCACGGTCAGGTACTTTTCGGTTAATGGTTTGAAGAAATCTTTCTCTCGAATTCATTTATTCTGGTTTTAAGTCTTATTGTTCAAACCTTAAAAATAGACATATTCACTCTAAATGAAAAGAATTAAAAACGAATGCAAAACATTATTTCACTTGAGTTGGCAAAGGGTTATTTTCTTCTATTTTTGCATCCGTTATAATATTTATGAAAAAATATCTACTCCTTTTTATCATACTTGGCTCAACGCTAAATATTTCGGCACAAAATGAGGTTGGCCCCGATGGCAGTAAATTGCTTTATTTGTTGCTGATTCTTTTGGCCGTTTTAATATTTTTTATTGTTTTCATGATAAAAGGAAATAAAAAACGCCCGTTGTTCGCTCGCCAAAAAGTTAAAATTGAACTCGATAAAGATCGTAAGTATTACCCCGATTACCTTACTTTGAACGTAAAAAACGCCGGAAAAATTGATATTGATTTAGATCGCCCCTTACTTGTTTTCGACAATTTCTGGCTGAAACGAAAATTCAGGTTAAGCGGAACCAATAACCGGGTATTTTATCCGCTGTATATGTCAAAAGGTCACAACCACACATTAAATATTGATTTAAACCATTTTTATTCGTACGATAAAAAATTAAAAAGATACCCAAAAGTAAAAATTACAATTTTGAATGTAAAAGGAAAACGTTTGGGTAGCAGTTCAATTTATCTGCGAAAAACACTGATAAAATTTTAAATGCGTAACTGGAAATTCAACAATATCGATTTTTCAACTTATCCTTTTTATGAAGGGAGTGATTTGGGCGTAACATGGTCACCCGAAAAAACGATGGTAAAAATATGGGCGCCAACAGCAATAATGGTAGAACTTCGTCTTTTTAAAGACGGGGAAATGAGCGAAGCTTATCACAAAACTAATCTTCAACCCGCCGGGAATGGAATCTGGACAACAATTCTGAAAGGCGATTACGAAGGGAAGTTTTACACATTCAGGATAAATGACGGTGACTGGCTTGCAGAAACACCTGATATTTACGCTCGTTGTGTTGGTGTTAATGGCAAGCGTGGAATGATTTTCGACCCGAAAAAAACCAACCCGGAAAACTGGATGGAAGATAAAGGGCCACGATTGAATAGTTTTACAGATGCCGTGATTTATGAAACCCATGTCCGGGATTTTTCGGTTTCGGAATACTCAGGAATACAAAACAAAGGGAAATATTTGGGTTTTACTGAACAGGATACAAAAACAAAAAATGGTATTTCAACCGGGTTGGCTCATCTCAAAGAACTTGGAATTACCCATGTTCATTTGTTGCCCGTTTCCGATTTTGTGACAGTTGACGAAGAAAAACCCCTTGAAAAATACAACTGGGGTTACGACCCACAGCATTTTAATGCACTTGAAGGTTCGTATGCTACCAATGCTTATGATGGCACCGTTCGCATTAAAGAATTCAAAAGACTGGTTAAGTCATTGCACGATAATGGAATAGGTGTGATTCTCGATGTGGTTTATAATCACACTTATTTTGCCAAAGAATCGGTTTTTAACCAAACTGTACCAGGATATTTTAACCGACAAAAAGCCGATGGCAGT
>JBBQPP010000232.1:0-6428 GCA_038217255.1 Bacteroidales bacterium
AGGGGAATTTGTAGCTGTGGTGGGATCAAGCGGTTCAGGAAAATCAACGCTGCTTCACACCATTGGTGGATTGATTCATCCAAATTCAGGCCAGATTTTATACAGGGGAAATGATGTGTACAAAATGAGCAGTAAGGAAGCTAATCAGTATCGGAGAAAAAATGTAGGGTTTGTTTTTCAGCAATTCCACCTGATGCCTTATCTTACTGTTTTTGAAAATATAAAAATAGCAGATGGTGAAACAGAAAATAAGTTTAAAAATATTGAAGAACTTCTTGAAAAATGTGAGCTTTTGCCATTACGAAATAAATATCCATCTGAACTCAGTGTTGGAGAAAAACAACGAACCGCTTTTATTCGCGCCATCATTTCAAAACCGGAAATCCTCCTGGCCGATGAACCAACAGGAAACCTGGATCCCGAAAACAGCAGAATTTTAATGTCGCTAATCGAAGACTTTCATGAAAACGGGGGTACAGTTCTTTTGGTGTCGCATGAAAAGGACACGGCAAACTATGCTAACCGAATTATCACCCTGCGTTCCGGGAAATTAATATAATTCTTTTTAATGAAAAATCACGTTTTGCTTCTTTCGATCCTTTCTATTATTCTAATACATACAAGTCAGGCATATTCACAACAATTATTTACCGTAAAAGGAAACATATACAATATTGAAACCAACGAACCTGTAATCAGCGCCAGTATTGCGTTAGTAAATACTAATACAGGTACAAATTCGAATGAAAAAGGCTACTTTGAACTAAGGTTGGCAAACGGAGAATATAAAATCAGGATTACTTCGGTTGGTTTTGCCAGTAAAGAAGTACATATTCGTGTTCCTTCAGAAAACAACGAGATTTTAAAAATTGGAATTCAACCTAAAAAACAGGAAATTGAGGGTGTAGATGTTTTTGGTAATTTTACCATACCGGGAAGGGACACTGCCATTAATATGATACCCCTTTCGATTTTGCCTGCAGTTACGAAAGTAAGCGCTGTTGAAATTGAGAAGCAGGGAGCTGTTACGCTCACCGATGCTTTGAAATATGTCCCCGGCGGATGGACGGAAACCCGGGGGCGAAAATCAAAACAGTTTTTTTCTATACGCGGCCAAAAATATCCATATCCGGATTATTCCATTGATGGAATCTGGCAAAAAGAATTTGAGGAGACAGCCTACTTCCTTTCCGTGCTTGACATTGAATCGGTTGAAATTGTGCGATCAAGCAATGCGCTTGTAAAAGGCCTGTCGGGATTGACCGGCGTAATTGAAGTGAAAACCAAAAAGCCGCAACGCGAAACCGTTTCTCTTTTAACTAAATACGGGGAACACAACAATTATGTGGCGAATTTTCAATATGGAAATAAAATCAACGATGTATCTTTTAATACGGCTGCGGCATTTTTTGGTACCAATGGCATTCCGGGACGTGGGGGAAAGGAACGCATTGCCAATTTTCAAGGTAAAATGGACTGGACTATAAGTAATAAACTTACAATGTTGGTCGGAGCTACTTTTATTTCGGGGTTGCGCGAATTTGTGCACATTGTTGAACCGGGGTCACCCAAAATATTAAACCAGGAAGAAAAGTTCGATCCTTTGCATACAAGGGTTACTTACGCCAAACTTAATTACCGAGGAAACGATGATTCCCAAACTGAACTTCAGGCAAGCTATACATACAGGGATGCAAATTATCAGAATTACAATATCCAACAGGAATCAACGAGTAGTCACCATGATAAAGATTGGGAGTATGGTTTTAATCTTCTACATAGCAGGTTAATTAGCCAGTCAAACACATTTAGAATTGGTGCGCTATACAATCACTGGGTAGCTCCCGATGGAAAACGGTATTATGCCGGCCGTCGTTGCGACGTACAAACATGGTCGGGTGTAATTGCCGATGAACAAAAAATAGGTCGGTTTTTGCTGGATGCCGGTTTCCGGTTAATTGGGGGTTATATTAACGAGTGGGGCGGATTTGGCATTGAAGGAAGTGCTGCCGGATTCCAAAATGTAGCTCCCATAATCGATCAGGCTGCTCCCATAGAGTGGCAGTCTGCATTGGGAGGTAGTTATGTCTTGTCCCCTGTATCATCGTTACATTATAACTTTTCCGGGGGTACCATTGCTCCTCGAAACGGCAGTTTGACTGCGCAGGGAACAATACCCCAAAATGAAACCCGACTGCAACATGATCTGGGATTCAGAATTAAAACACAAAACCAAAATGAAATAACTGTAAGTACATTTTACACCCAAAGAAAAAATGCGCTGGATTTGAGCGGTAAAACAGTTATCTCTGAGAATGATCTGATAGTGGAACTGTACGAAAATCTGGATAAAAGGAACTTTGGAGTTGAATTGGCAACAAATCTGAATGTTCCTTTGCTTCACAGTTCTGTATTTGCAAATGCCACGTTCATGAAAGGAGAAAAGGATGCAGGAGATAAAATGCTGGATGATAACCAGTTGCCTAATGTGATTTTAAATACCGGATTTTTATACGAGCATTCCGGAATTGACGCTAATCTTTATGTTCATTATACAGGACCTTATTCGAATAACCGATTTGTAAATCCCAAATGGGTGGCAGAAAATGGTGATTATCCGCTGGGTGATTTTGTATCTGCTGACCTAACCAGTGGTTACACTTTTTCTGGAAAATTTCCGACGCGGATTTTTATTGAAGTGAAAAATATACTGGATAAAAAATACCAAACGGTAGCCGGATATCCTGATCAAGGAAGGTTGTTTCAGATGGGTGTAAAAATTAATTTCAACTAATTTACTGGTTCTATAGTATTTTTTCTTTTCAAAAAACATATGTCAATCCATCCTTTTTATTCAAATTGACAAAAAAAGTTGCCAAGCCTTTTTGCTTTTACTGAAAAACCATTTAAATAGCTGTTTTTGAACTACTTACAAAAAGACAAGTACTAACCAAAAGAAAACAGCCATCCAATTTTTAAGTTTTTTTAAGATTGTTATAAAACATATAAGATTAACAATGAAATAACTTTATATCATATTTTTTTAAAAATTGTTTTTTAATTTAGCCTTTTTAAAAATTGAAATAATTTAAATCAAACCAACTTCAAAACCATTCTCAATATGGAAAACAAGCTTCAGGAACTAACCCAAAAACTTTATACAACTGGTGTTGAAAAAGCACAAAAAGAGGCTGAAATAATTATTGCCGAAGCACAAAAAAAAGCGGATAAAATTATTTTAAATGCCAACAATGAAGCCGGTACTATAATAAGCAAGGCAAAAAAAGAAAGCGATGAGTTAAAAACTAAAATAGAGTCGGAACTCAAACTTTCATCAAAACAGGTTATTTCAACGATAAAAAATCAGGTTACAAATCTCATTGTTCAGGATATGCTTACAAAAGACATCGAAAAAAGCCTGAGCGACAATGATTTCATAAAAACAATAATTGAACTGATGGTTAAAAAGTGGCAACCCGATGATGCCGAAAGCACCGACCTTCAAATAATTCTGCCTCAAAAAGAAAAGGACAATTTCAATAAATATATCAAAGAAAAAATTACTCAATTGTTGAAAAAAGGACTGGAAGTCAACTTTGAAGACAGTTTTAAATCAGGTTTTAAAATTGCGCCAAAAGACAACAGCTACATAATTAATTTCACACAGGAGGATTTCGATAATTTCTTCAAAACCTATTTGAAAGCCAAAACAGCAAACCTACTTTACGGAGAAGAATAATGTTTAAAAGAAACTATTATTGCTTAATTGCGGGATTTCCGGATATTCTTATCGACCAGAAAAAAATTCCTTTTTCCCTGATTGAGTTAAAACAGGAACTACAATATCAACTGCACCCCAAAGATTATCAACTTGTTGAGTATCTGTTTTTGCCTTACGACAATATTAATTTTTTAAATATTCTTTTAAAACAAGAAGCTGAATTCAATCCACTTGGTAATTACAGCGAAAGTTTTTTTATTGATGAAATAAAGGAACCTGAGAATTTACCTGTTTATATGAAGAAGTTTCTTGAGGCTTATCGTGAAGAAAATCCGGTTCATCCAAATTTAAGCCTTGAAAACCAGCTTACCTGGTTGTATTTTGATTTCATGCTCGAACAAAAAAACCAGTTTTTGCACGAAATTTTCACCACAATTCGCGATATAAATAACATTTTTGCCATTTACAATGCACGCAAATTTGGATTGAACATCGAAAATCAGATGATAGGTGATTATGAATTAACAGAAGCAGCAAAAAAAACAACTTCCAAAGATTTTGGTTTGGCAAGTGAGATTACCCCAATTGATGAAATAATTGGAATTTACGAGAATGATGATATCCTTGAACAGGAAATGTCAATTGACCTGCTAAAATGGAGACACATGAATAACCTGAATACTTTCAATTATTTTACCATTGAATTCATATTAGCCTTTGTTCTCGAATTTATAATTGTTGAGCGGTGGTCGAACCTTGATGAGGACCAAAGCAGCAAGACTTTCAAAAAAATACTTACTGATTTAGAAAATAGTTTCAAATTTTCCAAAGACTTTAATATCAATGAAAAAAGACGATAAAATAACAAAAGGAAAGATAGCCGGAATTATTGCCAACCTTGTAACTGTTGAGGTTGACGGACCGGTTTCGCAAAACGAAATTTGCTATATCAAACTGGCAGACATCGACCTTATGGCCGAGGTTATTAAAGTTTTTGAAACAAAGGTTTTTGTGCAGGTCTTCGAAAGCACACGTGGATTGAAAGTTGGGCAGCCAGTTGAATTTACAAATGCCATGCTTGAAGTTACATTGGGGCCTGGTATTCTGTCGAGAAACTACGATGGATTGCAACACGACCTTGATCGTATGGACGGCGTTTTTCTGAAACGCGGTGATTACACACAGGCACTCGATTTTGAGAAACTCTGGGAGTACAAACCGCTGGCGAAAGTTGGAGATACAGTAATTGCGGGCGACTGGCTTGGCGAAGTTAATGAAAATGTGATGCCTCATAAAATAATGGTGCCATTTAAGTTTGAAGGAAAATTTACCGTAAAGAAACTCACACCAGCCGGGCAATATAATGTAAACGAAGTTGTTGCAGTGCTTACCGACAGCAAAAACAACGAGGTAAATATTACAATGACACAAACCTGGCCGGTAAAAATCCCGATAAAAACCTATAAAAATAAACCGCGCCCGTTCAGATTGTTGGAAACAGGAGTCAGAACGATTGATACCATGAACCCGATTGTTGAAGGTGGAACTGGATTTATCCCTGGGCCGTTTGGTAGCGGAAAAACAGTACTTCAACATGCATTGTCGAAACAAGCAGAGGCCGATATTGTAATTGTAGCAGCTTGCGGCGAACGTGCAAATGAGGTTGTTGAAATTTTCACAGAATTCCCCGAAATTGACGACCCTCGCACCGGACGCAAATTAATGGAACGCACGACAATTATCGCCAACACTTCGAATATGCCGGTTGCAGCCCGCGAAGCATCAGTTTATACAGCAATGACACTGGGAGAATATTACCGCGCGATGGGTTTGAAAGTGCTTTTGCTTGCGGATTCAACTTCACGTTGGGCACAAGCTTTGCGCGAAATGTCAAACAGAATGGAGGAACTTCCCGGACAGGATGCGTTCCCAATGGATTTACCGGCAATTATATCGAACTTTTATTCACGCGCCGGTTATGTATTTTTAAACAATGGACAAACCGGGTCAATCACTTTTATAGGAACAGTTTCGCCTGCGGGTGGTAACTTGAAAGAACCGGTTACTGAATCGACTAAAAAAGCAGCCCGTTGTTTTTATGCACTTTCGCAGCAACGTGCTGATAGTAAACGTTATCCAGCGGTGGATCCAATCGATAGTTATTCAAAATACCTTGAATATCCTGAACTTCAGGAATACCTCAAAAAAAATGTTGGAGAACACTGGATTGATAAAGTAATGCAGGCCAAAAATTATTTATTAAGGAGCAGGGAAGCATCTGAGCAAATCAATATTTTGGGTGATGATGGCGTGCCACTTGGCTACCATTTAAGTTTTTGGAGAGGCGAGGTTATCGACTTTGTTATCCTCCAACAGGATGCCTTTGATGATATCGACAAACAAACTTCATTGGAAAGGCAAAAATTCCTCCTTGAAAAAGTGCTCGAAATATGTGAAATAGAGTTCAATTTCGAATCATTTGACGAAGTAAACCCCTATTTCAAGCGGATTATTAATAACCTGAAACAGATGAACTATTCGGAATACGAATCTGAAAAATTCAACCAATATCTTAGTGAATTAACTACCATTACCGACGAAAGGAAATAGAAGCATGGAAACAAAAGCATTTCAAAAAATATACACAAAAATTATCCAGATTACCAAAGCAACCTGTTCGTTAAGGGCAAATGGGATTGGATATGAA
>JBBQPP010000233.1:0-6417 GCA_038217255.1 Bacteroidales bacterium
TGAACATTCGCAAGCTGCCCGCGAGGGATATGGTTTTGCCCAGGATATTGCACACCAGGCAATTTATAAAGCCGTTCAAAAATTGGAATGGCAAATTGCCGCCGAAGACCCGGAATCGCAATATTTTGTTGCATTTAATCCACATGCATGGGATGTTTCTGAAATAATTGAATACGATTTTAATTGGGGCACGCAACACAAAGGTTCGCGGGTTGAGGACGAAAAAGGGAATCCGTTACTACACCAGTGGGCTGCCGGAACAACAGAAACAGGTAGTCGTAAAAAACTCCTTTCTGAAGTAAAAATCCCTGCGATGGGTTACCGTCAGGTTCGGCTGATGGATGGTGACTCTCCAACAATTTCGAATCCTGCTAAAGCTGAAGGCGATATACTTGAAAACGAAATATTGAAAGTCCGTTTCAGTAAAAACGGTACGCTTGAAATCACAGATAAAACTACAGGAAAACAGGTATTTACCGGAACAGGTTGCAGAGCCGTTGTTATTGATGATAAAAGCGATACCTGGAGTCATGATATAAAAGCTTTTGACGATGAGATTGGAGAATTTGGAAATGCTAAGATTATTGTTCTTGAAAATGGTCCGCTGCGCGCCAAAACCCGCGTAATTGCAGGTTGGGGAGATTCAAAACTTACCATCGACTGGACTTTGCGAAAAGGTTCGCCAAACCTGGAAGCTGCTGTTTCAATCGACTGGCACGAAAAGTTGAAAATGCTCAAGTTTTCATTTCCGGTAAATGTTGATTCGCCGGTGGCAACCTACGAAACTTCGTACGGGCATATTGTACGCGCCGCCAATGGTGACGAAGATCCCGGGCAACGTTGGATTGATGTAACAGGTAAACAGGATGGAAAATCCTATGGTTTGGCGGTTATCAACGACGCAAAATATGGTTACAGTATTAAAGGAAACGACATGCGGATTTCAGTGATGCGTTCAGCAGTTTATGCCCATCACAATCCACGTGTACTTGATATGGAAAAGGAACACATTTGGATGGATCAGGGAATACATACTTTCAAAATGATGCTTGTGCCACATACAAATACATGGAAAGAAAGCAGTGTTGTTCAGTTGGCAGAAGTTCTTGTGGCTCCCCCGATCAGTATTTACCAGGGAATTCATGGTGGAAAATTGCCAAAATCTGGTTCGCTGCTCTCAATCGACAAACAGAATGTGATTGTTTCATCCATCAAACTGGCTGAAGATAATGACGATATTATTATTCGCTGTGTTGAATCTGCAGGAATCAAATCAGATGCAAAACTAAATCTGACTTTTGCAAAAACGGAATGGAAAGGTAGTTTTAGTCCTTGCGAAATAAAAACCCTTCGCATAAACAGGGGGTCTAATAAAATAACTGAAGTGAACCTTTTAGAAGCATAAAATCAAAGAAAAAAATGATATGAAAAAAGAATTATTGGAAAAGATTATCAGCGAAATCAAATCGGTTAAAATTGCTGTTTTGGGCGATTTCTGCCTTGATGCATACTGGTTTATCGATGAATCGAAAAGCGAGGTTTCTATTGAAACGGGGCAATTGACACGGCCTGTAAAACAACAAAGATATTCGTTGGGAGGCGCAGGAAATGTAACAAATAACATTTCTGCAATGGGTGTTAAAGATGTGCGTGCGTTTGGCGTCGTCGGTCCTGATCCTTTTGCCAATGAAATGGTGAAAGTGATGAAGCAAAATGGCATCGATCCTAAAAACCTGCTTGTGCAGGAAAAGGACTGGTCAACCCACGTTTACACCAAGCCATATATAGACGACACTGAACAAAACCGGATTGATTTTGGAAATTTCAACATGCTTTCAAAACAAACTGCAAATAAACTGATTAGTAATCTTGAAGCTGAAATCCCTGAAGTTGACATCATCATCATCAACCAACAGGTTTTGTCAGGTATACATACCGAATATTTTAGAAATCAGGTTACAAACGTTATTCAGCGTTTCCCCGACAAAATATTTATTGTCGATAGCCGCAATTACAGTGCTTCGTACGAAGGAGCCTACCGGAAAATGAATGATCTGGAAGCGGCAATTTTGGGCGGTTTTACAAAAGACACAAATGACGTTGTTTTATATTCTGAGGTGAAAGAAGCTGCTATCAATTTGTATAAGAAATTTGGGAAACCCCTTTTTATTACAAGGGGAGCGCGCGGTTCTATAATCGTCAACGATAATGGCGTTACCAATATTGACGGTTTGATGATCATTTCGAAAGTTGATCCGGTGGGGGCCGGCGACAGTTATCTGGCAGGAGCAGCATCGGCGCTGGCTGCTGGATATAGCCTTGAAACTGCCGCAGAAATTGGTTCTTTTGTGGCGGGTGTAACGGTGCAGAAACTTTACCAGACCGGCACTGCAAGTCCGGTGGAAATACTCAATATCGGAACCGATCCTGATTTTGTATATAGTCCTGAACTTGCTGAAGATATGCGCCATGCAAAATACTGGAACAATTCAGAAATAGAAGTAATAAACGAATGGGTTCAGCCATTAAATATCAAACACGCTATTTTTGACCACGACGGAACTATTTCAACGCTGCGCGAAGGATGGGAGCACATTATGCAACCCATGATGATGAAAGCAATTTTGGGCACTCAGTTTCAGGATGCCGATGAAGCGCTATATCACAAGGTTTATTCACGGGTAGTCGATTTTATCGATAAAACTACAGGAATACAGACACTTGTACAGATGAAGGGCCTCATTGAATTGGTAAAAGAATTTGGCCTTGTACCTGCCGAACATATATTAGATGAATTTGGATACAAAGAAATTTACAACGATGAGTTGTTGAAAATGGTAAGAGAACGCGAAGCCAAATTATCGTGCGGTGAATTATCGATTGAAGATTTTACACTAAAAAATGCAGTGCTTTTACTTGAAAAGTTATACAAAGCCGGAGTTAAACTGTACCTCGCCAGCGGGACCGATGAAGTGGATGTGAGAAATGAGGCTCGAATTATGGGATACGATCATTTGTTTGAAGGCGGGATTTACGGCGCAGTTGGCGATGTTACAAAAGAAGCAAAAAAGATAGTGCTCGACCGAATTTTAAATACCATCGGTGATTCGAAAAACGGACAAGTTGCTGCATTTGGCGATGGTCCGGTTGAAATTCGCGAAACCCGCAAAAGGGAAGGGCTGACCATTGGTATTGCCAGCAATGAAATGAAACGCCACAGCCTCAACGAAAGTAAGCGTTCGCGTTTGATCAAAGCCGGAGCCGATATTGTAATTCCCGATTTTTCGCAGTTGCCAAAGCTTTTGCAATTGTTGAATATACAGGAGTGATGCAGGTTACAGGTTAAGGGTTGCAGGTTTCTGGATACTTGAACTTGCAACCCGAAACCTGCAACTCTTTAATATAATCAATTATCACTAATAAATAATCATTCAAAAATGCCTTATCCAAAATTCGATCGTAATCTGCTTGATGTAAAACATTTGAGCGACCGCAAAAACAAGGTTTATATTGAAAAGGATCAAATCCCGGTAACTCAGCTTCCGTCAAAATTATCTGAAAAAGGAAAGCAACTAATTACCAAAACAGTAGCACGAATTAAGAATGCACGTAAACTGGAGCGATCTGTAATGTTGACATTTGGGGCGCACACTATTAAAAACGGGATGGCGCCAACTTTAATCGCATTGATGGAGAAGGGTTGGGTAACACATTTGGCCACAAATGGAGCAGGAATTATCCATGACTGGGAGTTTGCTTATCAGGGAAAATCAAGCGAAGATGTGCGCGAAAATGTGGAATTGGGCCAGTTTGGGATTTGGGACGACACAGGGTTTTACATTAACCTTGCAATTGTAGCCGGTGCTTTTGAAGGGCTCGGGTATGGCGAATCGGTCGGGAAAATGATTTATACTGAAGGAATTGATATTCCCGAAAGGAAAGTGCTCCATGAAATCGCCAAATCGAAAATGGAAACAGAGCCTGCACTGGCTGCGGCTGCCATAGATTTTTCAGGTGTTATCGATCATTTCAAACTAAAACCCGGGCGAATGAAAATTCCCCATCCATTTAAGCAATATTCAGTACAGGCAAATGCTTTCGAGATGAAAATCCCGCATCCATTCAAACAATATTCGGTGCAGGCAAACGCTTACGAACTTCAGATTCCTTTTACCAGTCACCCTATGTTTGGGCACGATATAATTTACAATCATCCAATGAATCATGGAGCTGCTATTGGTCGAACTGCAGAAAGCGATTTTCTGAGCTTCGCTAAAAGTGTAAGTAATCTTGAAGATGGGGTTTATTTATCAGTAGGTTCGGCAGTAATGTCGCCCATGATTTTCGAGAAATCACTTTCCATGTCGCAAAACCTCGAAATTCAAAAGGGAAACCATATTGATCGTCATTATATGCTGATTGTTGATTTGGCAGAATCCGACTGGGACTGGGCAAAAGACGGCGAGCCACCAATGGACAATCCGGCGTACTATCTTCGTTACTGCAAAACATTCAACCGAATGGGTGGCGAAATGCATTACCTGACAGCTGATAACCGCGATTTTTTGCTGGCGTTGTACCAGCAGCTACAGAAATAGTAGGAAAAAACTATGTGGTCTGTTTATATATGTAGTTAAAAAATTAATAATCATAAAACTTTTAGGATGAAAAATTCAATACCACAATTTGTCCTTTCGATTTTGTTAGCGATTACCGGTTGCACTTCATCCGAACCTAAAGCGGATGATTTTTGGAATTATTCCCAATCCCGTAAATCAGATTTGCAATTGAGTGTTTATGTTACCGCACAAACTGTTCAGCAGGTTTTTAGCACTGAGGCTGGCCGGAGAGAAGCTGTTTCTATGCTTCGTTGCAACGGCATTTCGAAGGTGTATGTTGAAGTTTACAGACCCGTTATGGTGGTTTCGACTGATTTACTTGAGAGTACGGTTGCATTTTTAAAAAAGAATGGTTTTGAAGTGGTGGGAGGCATTGCAACGCTACCTGGTGGCGATATTGGAGTACCTCAACAGGGACCTTTAACCTGGTTCAACTGGCAAAATCCAAAAACCCAAACCGACCTGAAAAAGATAGTGGAAGATGCTGCGCCACTTTTCGATACTTTTATTCTCGACGATTTTTTCTGTACAGCGGACACAAGTCAGGAATCAAAAACTGCAAAAGGTGACAGAAGTTGGTCGGAATACCGAAGGTCAATGCTGACGGAAATTGCACAGTCTGTATTCATCAATCCTGCGAAGGCAAAAAATCCGGATATTACAATGATTATCAAATTTCCGCAGTGGTATGACCGTTTTCACGAGTTCGGTTACGATGTTGCCACTGAACCTGCTTTGTTTGATGGAGTTTGGGTAGGTACCGAAACCCGGGGACAATATACCCAGAGATACGGTTTTGTTCAGCCTTACGAGGGTTTTATCAATTACCGCTGGATTTCGACTTTGGCGGGCGATAAAATCGGTGCCGCCTGGTTCGATCATGGTGATTGCAACGAAACCGATTTCATCGAACAGGCTTACCAATCGGTTTTGGCAGGGGCAAAAGAATTGGTGATTTTTAATTTCGATAGCTTTTTAAATGGGCATCCCGGGCATCATTTACTGCGATTGGATTTTGAAAAACTGGCTGATTTGGCCGCTTCAGTTTCCAAAAATCCGGTTCAGGGGCCCATTGCATATAAACCTGCCAACAGCGACGCAGGTGCCGATTTGTATATCATGGATTATATCGGGATGTTTGGGATTTCGCTTGTTCCCGATTCAAAATATCCTGAAAATGCTTCGGTAATTTTCTTGCCGACACAAGCCGCTACTGATTCACTAATTGCCGAAAAAGTGGAAAAATCAGTAAACGAAGGAAAGAAAATTGTAATGACTGCGGGTTTTCTGGCCAAAGCAAAACATGGAGAAAAGCTGGCAAAATTGGCAGGGATAAGTTATCCACTTGAACCCGATCAGGTTTCCACTCAAATTATTTTTAACGAAGGCAAAACCGACAGTCTGAAATTTCCACTTCAAACGGATTATAATTTGATTCCTGTGGATGGCTCGGTTTTATTACAAACAGCCGGTAAAAACATTCTGTTTCTGGTGCAAAACATTACAAAAAATATAGCGGTTATCAATACACATACTTTTTCGCAGGCCGATTTTGATGCAGTGGGCGAGGTGCTTTTATGTCCGCGTCAATTGGGTTTGCTGGAAGTACCAAAATCCTGGGCTAATCAAATTCGTTCTGTTTTTAATACTGAAGGAAATGTCGATATTGATGCTCCATCAAGGGTAACATTTCAGCAATTGGCTGACAGCAGCTTCGTAATTCACAATTACAATCAGGAAAACACAGCAATTGTTATTGGAAATTTGAAAGATGCTCAATATGTTGATGCTTTTAACG
>JBBQPP010000234.1:0-6413 GCA_038217255.1 Bacteroidales bacterium
TGATTTTTAAAAAGAGTCGGAATAAAAGTTTAATTATGCCGTTCTTTTCTGGCTTTGCATTTTCTATGTCGTTCATTTTCAAGTTCATTTCAACTACTTATTTGCTCTTGTAACAATTCAGGAATTTTTACAGCAAAGGAAAGGAAAAATACTTATCCATTCAAAACCTATTATTGAATGATGTTCATAATTAAAAAAACCATACAATCAATGTTAAATCTAACCGTTTGAAAAAAAATATCACTTTTTTTTGCAAAACAAAATCAATTTATGTTCGACTGTATTTTTTAGATTAGGATTTTGAATATAAACGAAAAAAAGCACCAAATTTTAATGGGTAAAATTACTCAACTTTCTAATGATTTAACTAAATTGCACCACTAATTCAACAACTAACAACTTAAACAAAGAAAGGAAACTCATTCTAAAATTATCAACTGTTTTTATATGAAATATATGACGCATTTAATAAATGTGCCTTAATCAAAACAGTTCGATTTTAAACTATTCAAAATCAATATTTTTTTAACCTGTTAATTTTTAATTATGCGAAAACTACTATTGTTATTTATGGTGTTGATTGTAGCTGCGAGCAGCGCAATGGCACAAAAAACGGTTACAGGAACTGTAACCGATGATTCAGGCGCACCGCTTCCCGGTGTAACCGCTGTGGTTAAAGGCACAACCGTTGGTACTGTTACCAATGTAGATGGTGTTTACAACCTGAGCGTTCCTGAAAATGCCAAAACCCTCCAGTTTTCATTCATCGGGATGAAAACCCAGGATGTGGAAATTGGCACGCAAACATCTATTAGCGTTTCAATGGCTACCGATGCAATTGGTCTTGATGAGGTTATTGCCGTTGGATATGGTACCATGCGAAAAAGTGACCTTACGGGTGCAGTTGCAAGGGTGTCATTTGACGACAAATCGCTTCAGTCAAATATGAACATCTTACAAACCTTGTCAGGGGCATCGGCAGGAATTAACGTTCAACAATCTGGTGCAGCAGGGGGAGAACCTGATTTTTCAATTAGAGGGAAAACCTCTTTATCTGCCTCCGACAAACCTTTAATCGTCCTTGATGGGATTATCTACAACGGTGCCATTGCCGACATTAATGTTAGTGACGTTAAATCAGTTGATATATTAAAGGATGCCAGTGCTGCAGCCGTTTACGGTTCGAGATCGGCAAACGGAGTAATTTTAATTACAACTAAACAGGGGAATAGCGAAAAACCTCAGGTAAACTTTAATATGTATTACGGTTTCCAAGACATTACCAACACACCAATGAAGGTAATGAATGCAGATCAGTATGCAATAAGGCTTACTGACTATTACTACCAACAAAAGTTATACACCTGGTACAAAACGAATCCTACAAGCGATGCTGGAAAACCAGTAAGGCCAGACATAACCGATAGAAATGTTGTTTCTACAACACTTCGTACACAAGAAGAAAAGGACAACTATCTTGCGGGGAACGAAATTGACTGGGTTGACGAAGTTCTTCAACAGGCACCGATACAAAACTATAACCTCAGCTATTCGGGAAAATCAAAAAGTACGAACTACTATGTTTCCGGATCATACGCCAATGAAGAAGGAGTATTGAAAAATGATAAATTTTCGAGATTTACCTTGCGGTCAAATATTGAAAGCGAAATTAATGAATGGCTCACATTAGGGATAAATACTGCATATTCTTACCGCGACTATTCCGGGTTGTCGGCACGTCTCGATGATACAACAATTCTCGCGGATGCAAGAAATGCAAGCCCGCTTGCAAATAATAAAATAGGCCAAGCTGATTACGACATGTACTTAACCGGCGAAGCTTATATGCCATACCCCCTGGTTAATCTTTATGCCGATAACAGCGACATCAGGAACAACCTGTTTATTGTAGGTAGCGCACAAATAAAACTCCCATGGGTAGAGGGATTAAGTTTAGATATTAATTACTCAAATACCCTTAATACCAGGAATAATTTTTCCTTTTTTCCATCTACTCACCCAGATGGGGCAGGGAACAGTGGTAGAGGTCGTAAAGACCATATTGAAAACAGAAGCTGGATTCAAAATAACATCCTAAACTACTTGCGTAGTTTTGGCGACCATAATGTAAATGCTACATTCCTTTACAGTCGTGAACATTCGCAGCAAAACACTTCGCGTTTGGAGGCACAAGGATTCGAGAACCAGGGACTAGGCTACAACGGACTTGGATTAGGAACCATATCCACCGTATCAACCACTGAAAATGGCGGTACCTGGGCAGAAGACGGGATATCCTACATGGGAAGGGTTAACTACTCCTTTAAAAACCGTTACTACCTTACAGGTACTGTAAGGCGAGATGGGTACTCCGGCTTTGGTGCAAACAATAAATTTGCAAATTTCCCATCAGTGTCTGTTGGATGGGTACTTTCTGACGAGTCTTTTATGAGTGGTATCAGTTTCCCATACATGAAAATACGCGCATCATATGGTATAAACGGAAACCAGGGGCTGGGGCGCTATAAAAGCTTCTCAACAATGTCCACACTTTCATACATTTATGGCGCTGAAACAAGTATTGGTGTTTATCCAAGCGGAAGTCTCGGTAACGATGACTTAAAATGGGAAAAAACAGCATCACTGAATATGGGTGTCGATTTTGCATTTCTGGATCAAAGGATTTCCGGTTCTTTGGATTTATACAATGCAAATACTACCGATGTTCTTGTAAAGAGGGCTTTACCTCCTACAGCAGGATATGAAAACGTTTTCACAAACATTGGAGGAATCAACAATAAAGGGGTGGAAGTAATGTTGAATACCCTTAACATTCAACAAAATGATTTTAAATGGACATCTAACCTTACCTTCAGTATGAACCGAAATGAAATTACAAAACTTTATGGAGGTGAAAACGATTCAGATATTGGAAACGAATGGTTTGTAGGTGAATCAATTAGTGCTCAATACGACTATGAAATGGCAGGAGGCCTCTGGACTGAAAACGAACTCTATAGTGGGCAAACTCTTGCTGGATGGTATCCGGGGCAATTTAAATATGTCGATCAGAATACGGATGGCGTTATCGAATCTACAAACGACAGGAAGGTAATTGGTTATGAAGATCCAAACTTCCGGTTCAGCATCAACAACTCAATGACATATAAAAATTTCACCTTAAATTTTCTTCTTAACTCAATAACCGGAGGAAATGGTTATTACATACTGGAAAATGCCGGTGTTCTTAACACGAAGTGGAGATCCGACGATGTATATCGTACGAATATGTCGGCAGTGCGCCCATACTGGACTCCCGATAACGGAGTAAACAATGCAACAGGTATTTACAATTCGCCGGCTGTGTCAAGTGGAATTTATGAAAGCAGGGGTTTTATCAGGCTCCAGGATGTTTCTTTGTCGTATAAATTCGATAATTCGGTGCTAAACCGATTGAAACTAAATAATTTACAAGTGTATGTTTCAGGTAAAAATTTATATACCTGGACAAAATGGTCGGGCTGGGATCCTGAAACAGGCACAAGTAATACCCCGTTAATGAGAAGTTTTACGGTAGGACTAAAACTTGCGTTATAATCAGTTAAGTAGATTAGAAACCTATAAATTAAAAAAAAATGAAACAAAAAATAGTTAGAATTATAAGAACATACATTTTAGCGTTGTTTATTATTCCATTGATTGGTATATCATGCGATAGCGATAAAATATTGGAAGAAACGCCGTTAGATTTTTTGGCACCTAAAAATGCATATAGCAGTGTAGCAGGAATGCGACAAGGAATTTCAGGGCTTCATTCTTATGCTCGCCAGTATTTTTTCGGTGATGCAGCATCACAGGAATACTGGGCATGGCGAAGAGGAGTGAGTTCTGATATCGCCTTTCATGGTGAAGATCCTGCCAGTACTAAATTTCCCTGCGATTTTGTCTCTTTCTTTACTCCTACCAATTATATAAGTCGTGATTGCTGGATACGTAACTATAAATTGATACAAAATGCCGACGTGTTAATCGCAGCAATAGATGCCTCTGATCCTGAAATGTGGGACAATGAATCTCAGCAAGCGGCATACAAAGCCGAAGCCATGTTTTTCAGGGCTTATGCATATCGGGAGTTAGTATCGTCATTTGGCGATGTGCCAATTGTTAACGAAGTGATAACTGCACCTAAAACTGACTTTGTCAGAGCTCCTGTAGCCGATGTTTATGCGGCTATGGAAAGCGACCTGAAGTTTGGTACGACCAATCTACCTGTACGCGGAGAAGAAGAGGATCCGGGCAGGATTACCCAGGGGGCAGCATGGCACTTTTTAGCAGAAGCCTATTTGTCAATAGGGAAAAACCAGGACGCTGTAGATGCTGCCAGCCATGTGATAAACGACTATGGATATGCAATTATGACACAACGTTTTGGAAGTACTGTTGATGTTTTTGGAAGCGGTGACGTATTCCTTGACTTACACGCTTATGGAAATCAAAATACTCCTGAAAACACAGAGGCCATTTGGGTAGCCCAATACGAACCTTTGGTTGAAGGTGGTTACCAGTTTCCTGGTGAAAGGGGATTTGGCTGCGCTTATTTTAGGATGGGAAACACACCTGATGGGAAAAAAGCATTTTTGGGTGAATTGTACAATGGCGCTTATACCGGATATTCCGACACTCTTGGTCGTCCGGTTGCTTGGACCAGGCCTACATGGTATTCTACAAATATAATCTGGCAATCCGACTGGGATAATGACTACAGGAATGCAAAACACCAGATAAAACGCGATTTCTATTGGGACAACCCGGCATCGACCTATTACAAGCAAAAGGTTGACTTTAGTCTTTATCCTGCAAGTGCGGGAAGGGATGCAATCAAAGATACCTGCCAGTATATTTTCCCATATTTTATGAAATTTGCAGATCCATTGAACCACTTTACCTCTCCAAACCAATCAGGTGGTGGTTGGGATCATAAAGACACTTATGCATTGCGCCTTGCCGAAACCTATTTGTTACGCGCTGAAGCATATATTAATCTGGGGCAGAACGATAAAGCGGCACTGGATATTAACGTAATAAGAGAACGTTCACATGCAAAACCAATAAGTGCCGGAGAGGCTACCATGGATTTTATGCTTGACGAACGCGCGAGGGAACTTTGGGGCGAAGAACAAAGACAAATAACCCTGCGACGTACTGGCAAATTGGTAGAGAGAATTAGAAAATACAACAATAATCCTAAATTTCCAGGATTAAATATTGCTGATTATCATGTTCTTTTACCAATTCCTCAATCTCAAATCGACCTAAATATTGATGCCGATTTTCCGCAAAACGATGGATATAAATAATCTGTTAGAACTAAATTTTTAAAGAATAAATTAGTTCGCTTATAATTTAAAAGCGCCACTCGGAAACGGGTGGCGCTTTTTTGCCCTTTGAGAAATAGGTGAAATCATTAAATTTACAGCAGAATGAACAATAAAACTGATCCTATTTCAAAAAAAACCAATTTCCGCTGGGTAATTATTGCCCTTCTGTTTTATTCCACAACCATTGTTTATTTCGACCGTGTAATATTGGGAATTTTGGCGCCCTTTATTACAAATGAGATTGGTTGGAGCGAGCAGGAGTATGGGTATGTGGTTTTTGCCTTTCAGCTTACCTATGCAATCGGGCCGCTTTTTATTGGTTTTATAATCGATAAGCTGGGAACCCGGCTCGGTTTTTCGCTGGCAGTGTTTATTTGGGCGCTGGCAAGTTTATCACATGCTTTTGCGCAGAGTTGGGTCGGTTTTGCCATCGCCCGGCTTGGACTGGGTATTGGGCAGTCGGCAAATTTCCCGGCCAGTATAAAAACTGTTGCAGAGTGGTTTCCGCAAAAAGAAAGAGCGTATGCCACCGGCGTGTTTAACGGGGGGTCGAACATCGGACAGGTAATTGCACCGTTGCTGATTCCGGTAGTGTTGTACTTTTTTGTGTCGTGGCAGTATGTTTTTGTGTTATCGCTGCTGTTGAGCGCAATCTGGCTGGTATTGTGGCTGGTATTGTACCAGTCTCCAAATGAAAGCTCACGCGTAAATTCTGCCGAACTTGAATACATCAACAGTACTTCCACCGACCTCGAAAAGGTAAAAGTTCCATGGAAGGAGCTTGTAAAATACCGTCAAACATGGGTGGTTGCGCTGGGTAAACTTTTTGCCGACCCGGTGTGGTATTTCTATCTTTTCTGGGGCGCAAAGTTTTTAAACGCACAGTTTGGCATTGAACTAAAAGGTCTTGCGCTGCCGCTGATAATCATTTATATTGTGGCATGGAGTGGTGGCATGGCTGGGGGAGCCATATCTTCAACATTTCTGAAAAAAGGAAAATCAGCCAACTTTGCCCGAAAAATCACCATGCTGGGA
>JBBQPP010000235.1:0-6398 GCA_038217255.1 Bacteroidales bacterium
ACACTGTAATCTCACCAAAGAAACTCATCATATTTTAGAGCGGAAAATTTTGCATTAATGTAAAGAAGGCCGGTAATTATAAGTACTTCGCGAGGTGAAACGGTTGATGAAAAAGCGCTGTTACAGGCATTGAATAATGGGATTATTCATAGCGCGGGACTTGATGTTTTTGAAAATGAACCAACAAATGAAAACCAGGATCCAATCATTAACCATCCCCGGACTATATGCACAGGTCATTATGCATGGTATTCCGATTATGCCGCAGTGGAACTTCAAAAAAGAGCTGCCCAAAATTTTTATAATTTCCTGACAGGGAAGGATGTTATAGATAGTTTGAATTGAAACAAAAAAGACTTTTAATTCTTTTTATTTTGCCCATAAACCTCAAATTCCTTGACATGCATTCTGATATTCCGTAACTTGAATGCAAATTTCAATTAAATAGAATTTTGCAAAATTATTATGACACCCATTTTTTTGGACATAATAAGTTGATTATAAATAATTTAAAAAAATAAATTTAAAAAAAAACTTCAAATTAAAACTTTATGGAACAACTTTTAAAAATTGCTTTTAACGAACTGGGAACTGAAGAAATTGTTGGCGATCAGCACAACCCGGAGGTATTAAAATACGCCAAAGACACAAAAATTGCGGGCGTAACAACCGATGAAATTCCCTGGTGCAGCACATTTGTAAACTGGGTTGCATGGAAAGCCGGACTTCAAATTTCGGGAAAACCCAATGCACGCTCATGGCTAAATGTAGGAATTAAAGTTCCCGTGCCCGAACCTGGTGATGTTGTGGTTTACTGGCGCGATAGCCCGCAATCATGGAAAGGACATGTAGGTTTTTTTATCGGATTTTCATTCGACAAAAAGCGGGTTTATACACTTGGTGGCAACCAGGGAAACCGCGTTTCGGTATCCGCTTACCGCATTGAAAATGTACTTTCCTTTCAGCGACTGGCTCCTTCGAAACAACTCATTGTGCCGGACCCAACACTTAAACGTAACAGTAAAGGACCGGCTGTAGTTGCTTTGCAAGACACATTAAAACTGCTGGCAATAAATGTTGGCACTTCCGATGGCGATTATGGCAAAAAAACGGAAGATGGGATAAAAGAACTGCAAACCAGAAAACCAAATCTCGCAATTGATGGGATTTACAATGCGGCAACCCGTGATTTACTTGAATCGCTTTTACAAGCATAAGTTAATGCGAAAATGAATGAATGAATGAATGAATGAATGAATGAATGAGAAATAAGTTTAACAAATAAAATTTAATATCATGGCAAAATTGAACGAATTAACAACAGAAGAATTTAAAAGTCTTTTAAACGACTTTTATGCCGAACCCATTCGCCGAAATAAAATGACACAGGAAGAAATTGTTGATTTGGCGCAACGTTTAAACGAACGAATAAACGTTCCGATTATTAATGAAACCAAAGAAGAAAAAATCTTTATTAAGATTATTTTAAAAATTGACAATTTTCTTTACGACAACCTGCCAAATGAATTTTATGATTTAATCAGAAGTTATGATAAAGGAATTGATGAAAAAGAAGCTAGACGCTTAGTTCGCCGTCTTACCCGAATGGCCAACGATAAAGTTGATATACCTTATTTGCCTGAATTCGCCGAAAAGTTTGCAATAAAGTTTGTGATTGGAATGGTAGTACGATCGGCACGTAAAAAACTGAATTTCAAAGATGTACGGGAAGGTTCAAGGGATTTAGTTATCCCTGATTCAGACGATGATATAGAAACGATGGTTGCCGGGTAATTTCATAGAAAAGCACGGCCCTGATTTCTTTGCAAAAACATGGCCGTGCATTTTTATTTCTTTAAAACTTAACAGAAAGCCCAACTCCAAACATTTCCATGAACTGAATCATTGGCGCATTATTCCCATCCTTATCCTCTATTTTGATATCATCATCATAAATCATTTGTGTTAAAAAATTGGCCGACAGCCATTCGTTTACTTTCATGTTGAGCATAAAAGTCCAGTCAACATCGATATTCCCGGGATTGTGAAAGTAATTCGAAAATAAATCGAGTTTTGTTTGTGCAGCTACATTTTTCACAATCTCTTTTTGGGCTGCAAACCTAACGCTTCCCCCAAATTCAGCCCTGACCCTTTTACCCGGATCGACACCAAATTCTCCGGCTGCCGACAAATCATCATCGCTAACTATTGTAAATTTTCCGGTTGCAGGAGAAATAAACAATGATAAAATTTCATTTTTATAATCCATACCCAACGCAAGATTTATATAAGCCGGGGCTAAAAATTTTGAAATGTAATTATCGTTGGGAGTACGCGGGTAATTGTAACCCGGTGCAAACTGTGATTTAAAATTTACAAGCGCGGCATAATTCCACCCAGTCCCGGTATTATATCCAACTTTAGAGTTAAACTCAATTCTGTCGCTTGACTTTGTCAGGTCGTTACCATCCTCTTTTAAAAACCCATATCGCAGATCGATATAATTATCCCAGCTCAAACTGTCTTTTTTATAGTTTGCCAGATAATTAAACATAAACACACCAGACATGGAGCTTTGCCCTCCAGCTGCCCAATTGGTTAACGAAACCTGCGAGAAGTTTGCAGAAACTAAACCGCTTTTTTTCCAATTTGAAAGCGAATCAGGTTGTTCCTGTGCAAAAGTTAAAGCTGGCAACAAAAGAAAAAGAAAGAGTAATTTTTTCATTTTTTATAGATTTAAAGATTGTAATTAAACAAAAACTATTTAATTATTTTTAGAGAATAACAACAAATGTCAGGAATGGTTCTATTTTATCTTGTCTGCTGACAAGAAATTTTAGTTACTTTTTTGATATTCAAAAATAATGATATTCAAAAAACCATTTCACTACCACTGTTAAACAGTACAAATCTATTTATAACATAAAAGACAAACTGAATTTCACATTTCGAAAGAATACTTTAAGATATTGTTTTATTTATTTATTTTACGTAACTTTTTCCACCACTAAAAGCAACATTTAAAATCGTTAAATGTTTGCAGTTCTTTGAAACGGATTGTAAATTCGATTCTTTCTATGAAGCTTATCTGTCTTTCGGTTCGGAATTTCCGTTATGATTGCTGATATAGAAATAAACAATTCCGCAAGCAATGATCTCCTTCCCCAAATCAATTTATCCTTTGTTTAATATCTTGAAATAAAAAAATTATGAAAAAATTTACGTTCCTATTCCTTATTACTATCCTTGTTTCTCAAATTAATTTATTCGCTGAACGAGGAACAATTGTGAATGCAATTCCGGTTGCAACCCATACTCCTGCTCAAATAATGCAAGGCCTGCAAGTAAACATGGATGAACCCAGCTATGCGTTAATTGATTATTTTACCTACAAAAAATACAGTGTGAACGCTGTTAAAGTAATTTACAACACAATTGACGGGAAAGGCAATCCAACCATTGCCTCCGGGGTAGTTTTTCTGCCAGCTGTGCAAACCGAAACCTATTTGCCAGTTTTTTCATATCTGCATGGAACTTTAACGAGGGACGCGGATGCGCCTTCAAACCTGATTGGAATTGAATCAACTATTGGTTGGATTATGTCAATGGATGGTTATATATCAGTTCTACCCGATTATCTGGGTTTGGGGGACGGGCCAGGTATTCATCCCTATACCCATTCCGAATCGGAAGCATCAGCAAGTATTGATTTGTTAAAAGCTGCTACACTTCTCTGTTCAAATCCGCTTATTAAATCAAAGCCTGATGGTAAGCTTTACCTGAGCGGTTATTCACAGGGAGCTCATGCAGCATTGGCTACCCAAAAGGAACTGGAAACAAAGCCCCTGCCAAATCTCACTTTACAAAAAACTGTTGCAGGTAGCGGTGCTTACAGTCTTTCTTATATTCAAAAGAACTTTATTTTTAAAAATCCTTCTTATACCAATCCGTCTTTCCTTCCATATCTGCTTTTAGGGTATCAGGATGTTTATGGAAATCTTTATTCAAATCTGAACCAGGTTTTTGTTCCTCCCTATAATACTGATATACCAGGATATTTCGATGGTTTAAAGGACGTTGAAGAAATTGACAGCTATTTACCTGCAAACTGGAAATCGATGTTTGTACCCAAATACCTGTGGAATATACAGTACAATTATTTTCACCCGGTAAATATTGACTTAAGAAAGAATGATCTTATTAACTGGAAACCTAAAACCGATTTGCACTTGTATTTCAGCTCCGGTGACGAACTTGTAGCCAAAGAAAATTCGATGCTCGCTTATTTATCTTTTATTTTAAAAGGAAGCAGAAAGGTTACCTGTTTACCGGTGGGCAATTTAACGCACGCTGCCACTGCTCCATACGTTTTATTGCTTGCGAAAATTCAGTTCGATTGTGCATCCGGCATAAATCCATGTGGATTGAGTCTCCCGGCATTAGCCAGTTTATTAAAGTCAGCATCAACCACGGATCTTTCAATGTTTGAAGCAGCATTAAATGAAAACGCAACGCTTGATGAAAATGAAATTTATGCAAACAAGGAAATTAAAACCTATTTTGATGTTGCTGATGAAAAAACACAACTTCTGAATATTTACCCAAATCCTTCAAGCGATGTGGTTTTTATTGAAATTCCTTCAGAATCAGGTGTGAATACAAGATTAAATATGTATGACATGCAGGGAAAAATTGTTCATAATGAAATCGTTACAAGAGATATTATTCAATTGAACGTAAAACAATTTGGAACAGGTGTTTATAAAATTGTTTTAAATGGAGATGTAAACCGAACAGCAACTTTAGTGGTAAATTATTAAAAGAAATTGTAATCTGTTGAGCCATTTAGCCGATGGACAGCAATGTAGCAAAGAACCGTTTTTCTTCGCTTTCGGGGAAAACGGTTCTTTTAAATATTAATTCACTATCACAATATGAAAATTTCTTCTCCTGTCAATTTCTCTTCTGACAATCTGTAAATCCACAAATCACACCTCAATCAACCAATCCCTTTCTTCTTGGTATTGTTTTCGTAAATTTCAGTCCTATTAATCCAAAATAATATGAAATCAGGAAAATCAATTCTGCTTATTGTTTTTATTGCACTTTACTCATTTTACGGCAGTTCCCAAACTTCTTTCGACATAAAAACAAGGAAAGTTAGGATTATAACATTTTAAAGGAAGTATCAAACGCGCTGAAGATGAAATAAAACTAAACAGCGCCAATGCCAGAAATTACAAATCCCATTTCAACCTTGCACTTATTTACGCCATACTAAACGATAAACAAAAATCGTTGCAATACCTCGGAATGATTAAAGAATCGCGAAGCGTACCTTTAGATTTTATCGACGAACTTAAAACCAATCCCATGTTCGATAATATCCGCGGCGAACCCGAGTTTCAGAAAATAACCCGCGAACTTGAAAAGAAATACCTCGAAAAACACGAAAAAATCAAAAACTGCTCATCCGCCACGAGCTGGAACCCGCATAAATGCGAAAGTTGAGCTGGTGATTTTCCGTCACCTGCTCAATATTTTTTGCCGTCTGCCCAATAAATTATTCTGATTATTCTCCCGCTGAACCTTTAGTCAGAAGGTGAAGTTTCAGCCAATTCACCTAACTACTTTAAGTCACCGGTAGAATAAATTACTGGTTCAGCAACAGGTTCTGAATAAAAACTCCATCAACCGGTCGTTTGAAACTTCGTTGTGATTTCATACTGACCTGCACAGCTCCTAATCTTTTATATGCAAAGAATTCCAAAAGAAAGGAAACGTTAAGCCCATAAAAAAACTATGTGAGCATAAAAAATTAATTGTTTCGAAAAACATTAACAAGGAGCGAAACTTCTTCTTCCTATCAAAAATTATATTTAAGGTCGAATAATTGTTCCGTCGTTTTTGCGTACCTGCGTCCAGTTATTCATTTGAACATCTGGAAGAGGATATTTTGCCGCCAGTTCTTCATTCATATCGACTCCTAATCCCGGAGCTTCATTCACATACATATATCCATCTTTCATAGTTGGTGCTCCAGGAAATATCTCTCTCAATTTATCAGAAAATTTATTGCTTTCCTGAATCCCAAAATTCCACACGGCCAAATCAATATGGGCATTTGCAGCGTGTCCGACCGGAGAAACGTCGCCTGGTCCGTGCCATGCTGTGCGCACATTAAAAGCTTCACCCAACCTCGCTACTTTCATTGCCGGAGTTATGCCCCCTATTTGCGAAATGTGTATCCTGATAAAATCAAATAACTGGTCTTTCATTGGGTCAACCCACTCGTGAGGACTGTTAAACAACTCGCCCATTGCAATTGGTACTGAAGTATTTTCACGAAGCAATTTAAAATATCGGTTGTTTTCCGGTGAAAATGGGTCTTCGATAAA
>JBBQPP010000236.1:0-6395 GCA_038217255.1 Bacteroidales bacterium
GCAGCGGCCAAGACAGAGAAATAAAATAATTTTTTCATTGAATAAGGACTTTTTAATTTTTTTCAAATGCAAATATAGACAAGTGAGCGGAAAAAATAGATTATATTTTTGAATCAGGGGAGAGTTTGTTTTTTTAACACAGATTGAGCAGTTGGACATAGATTGTTCCTAACCGTCAAGCGGTTTGAAACTGCTGGACGGGTAAAAAAAATGCCGTCCCTGTTTTTGAAAACAGAGGGACGGCATCCTTTTAAAAATCGGCTGTTGAAATCTACAATTCCTTGATTTTGATATTCCTAAACCAAACAGGATATCCGTGGTCCTGCAAACCAATATAACCTTCTTTCGCAATACCTTCAATCCAGCCTGGGAATGATTTAAATTTGCTGTTGGCAACCATTTTATCCCATTCAGGTGTCCACATTGTATATGAAACAACTTCAGTACCATTTTGAGTATGGGTAACTTTTCCGTCTTTTACTTTAATTACAATTGTGTTCCATTGTCCGGCAGGATGCACAGTTTTTGGGTCGGCTGCAATTATATCATACAGAGAACCGGCCAAATGACTATCGATTTTATTGTCGGTCGCATCTTCATTATCAAGTACCTGAATTTCCGGGGCAGCATAATAAATGGGTTTGCCTGGTACTTCGCGCACATTAAAGAAAATACCTGAATTCGCCATTTTGCTGGCTTTCCAGTCGATTGACAATTCGAAATTTTTATATTTTTTGTTGCCATATACTACATCGCCATTGGCGCCTTGTCCAGGGTTTTTCCCTTCACCGATTACAACTTTCATTGCATCGTCTTCAATTACCCAGTTAGCTGGCATTGCCGTACCATTGCATTGGCGCCAACCATCGAAGTTTTTACCATTAAACATCAAAACCCAGCCATCTTTTTTTTCTTCTTTCGAAAGTTGGTTTGCTTTCTGTGCAAATGCTGAATTCCCCAATAAAATCGCTACTATCAGCGAAAATGTCATAAAAAATACTTTTTTCATTTTTTTTTGATTTTAAATCCCCGAAGGGAATATTTGTAAAATTGGTTTAAATAATTTCAAGCTGGTAAAGATAATGTATTTGTTTCCGGCAATCAATATGCAATATTTCTTTTTCATACATTTACCCAACTACCATAAATATAAACAATGGAAAAGTTCGAAGTTATTATCAAATATTACGAAAAAGTTTACGAAAGAACTCTAACTGAAACTGAAAAAGAGTTGATTCAAAAATCATTCAGAAAAGAAATTATTAAAAAGAAAGATATTATTTTCAGCAGCGGTGAATCAAACACACGGCACTATTTTGTTGCAAAGGGATTATTGCGAATGTATGTAATTGACAGCTCGGGAAAAGAGTTCAATATTTTGTTTGCCTGCGAAAATCAGTGGATTGGCGATTTGTCGTCGCCCGCAGAAACCTCATTTTTTTTAGATGCTGTTGAAAAAAGTGTTGTTTATTCTATTTCAGATGAAAATATAAATACGCTTACAAATAACTTTTCGGCATTTGTGAAGTACATTAAACGCTCATATATTTTTCTTCAGAAACGTTTGGTTTCAATCTTAACAAATACGGCTGAGGAGAATTATGACGAACTTTGTGCGCATTATCCTGATCTCATCAAACGACTTCCACAATATCATATTTCTTCCTATTTGGGCGTGACTCCTGTGTTTTTAAGCAAAATTCTTTCGAATAAGGCAAGAAAAAAAGATTAAAATGTATTTTTCTTAAACTAGTTTATTTTTTCTGATTTGTTTAGTTTATATGTTTGCATCGTTAAACAATTAAAAAACAGAAAAAATGAAAAAGTCAATTGGATTATTAACAGCAGTTTTAATAACTGCATCTACCGTATTTGCCGCAGATACAAAGGGGGAAAAATCAGCTTTTGAGATTGATACAAAGGCAAGTAAAGTTTATTGGACCGGCAAGAAAGTTACCGGGGAACACACCGGTTATGTGGCGATTGATAAAGGAAAAGTTTGGGTTGAGAAAAGCAATGTTGTTGGTGCAGAGGTAAATATGGACTTAAATTCAATCGTTTGCACCGATTTAACTGATGAAGCTTGGAACAAAAAATTAGTCGGACATTTAAAGTCAGACGATTTCTTTTCGGTTGAAAAATACCCCACAGCAAAATTTGAAATCACCTCGATGACAAAGGAAAATAAAACCGGAGAATACAATGTAAAGGGAAATCTTACCATGAAAGGAACTACCCACGAAATTAATTTTCCGGCAAAAGTTGCAATAAAAAACGGAAATGTTTCAGCAAATGGGACGGCTACAATCGACCGCACCAAATGGAATATACAGTACAGTTCAGGAAAATTCTTTGAAGGTTTGGGCGATAAAATGATTTATGACGAGTTTGAAATCACTTTTGACATTAAAACTAAATCAAACAAATCTGAATTGACATTAAAATAAATATTGCAGCACATACACCATGATATAATTAAGGATTCGATTTTTCGAATCCTTTTTTTTGCATTAATACAGCATCTATCATAACAAACTAATTGTTTATAATTTGCTTGAAAAATTATATTTAAAATTAAAGTATATAATGAGTATTTATAAATTTTATTCAAAATTTAATATATAACTTTGATTAGTTTTTTACAATAAAAAATCAATAAGATATTAATTACTTTTTATACACTAAATATTTAACATTCAAACAGTTTTATTATTATGGATGATACCTTACAACAAGAATATGACCCCCCTCTAGGTAAGAATTTGATGTCAAAGGAAATTGTGTTAAGCACCATTGAAGAAGACGGTGAAACCCTCGATTTAAATGAAAAACAAAATTCTGATTTTAAAGTTATAAACCCAGGAACAGCACTATTTAGAGAGAAATTTTTTCCACTGGCAAACGATAAACAATGGAATAACTGGAGGTGGCAAATTAAAAACAGTTATTTAAATTTTGGAAAGTTAGCTGAATTTTTGGACGTTGGCAGCATTGATAATTTTAAGTTTTTGACAAAATCCGAAAAACTTCCTCTTCGGATAACTCCCTATTATGCAAGTCTTTTATATGGAAAACCGGCTAATTACGCATTGAGCAAATCTGTTGTGCCAAATCAACTGGAGTTAGTGACTTCGGCGGGAGAGGAAAATGACCCATTACACGAAGAATCATCATCACCAGTTCCCAATATCGTTCACCGTTATCCAGATCGGGTGCTGATGTTATCGACAGGGTTTTGTTCAGTATATTGCCGTTATTGCACCCGTACGCACATGGTGTTAAAAGATAAAAAACATTATGGGGTAAAAGCCTGGGAAAAATCCATGGAATACATAGCCGGTAATCCTAATGTGCGCGATGTAATTATTTCAGGTGGCGACCCTCTCACTTTGACTGATAAAAATCTTGAATTTTTGTTGTCGTCCTTACGCGCTATTCCACATGTCGAGATTATAAGGATTGGTTCGAAAGTACCCGTAGTTATGCCTCAACGAATTACAACCAACCTCGTCAAAATGCTTAAAAAGTATCACCCGCTTTATATGAGCATTCATTTTACACATCCCGATGAAATTACACCGGAGGTAACCGAAGCCTGCAACCGTCTTTCGAACGGCGGAATTGTAATGGGTAGCCAGACCGTTTTACTTAAAGATATCAACGACAGTGTTGAAGTGATGAAAAAGTTAATGCATAAACTTTTACAAATTCGTGTACGACCATACTATATATATCAATGTGATCCAATACCTGGATCTTCTCATTTTAGAACGCCGGTAACCAAAGGACTTGAAATAATTCAGGGATTACGCGGATTTACAAGTGGTTATGGAGTTCCACAATATGTTATTGATGCACCGGGAGGAGGAGGGAAAATTCCACTGCTTCCCGAATATTATCAGGGCCGTGAAGGTGATAATGTGATTTTGAAAAATTTTGAAGGAAAAACATTCAAATATTACGATCCAATATAATGACCGTATTTAAAATCAGGAAGATTACGGATACGTATCTTCCTTCGAATACAGTTTCAGTTCAGCAGGTTTTAAACATACTGAGAACTCATTTCCCATCTGTTAAAGAGGAGAAAATAAATGAAATCCTTGAGCAGATGAAAGATCCGCTTAAGTACAAGTTTTCATCAAGTTTATTTGTTGCCGAAGATGGACGTTCAAATGTAAAAGGGTTTGCAATACTCTTTTATATGCCCGATAAAAATTTCTGTTTTCTGGATTATATCGCAGTAAAACCGGGAAAAATTTCATCGGGAGTTGGCGGTGCCATCTATGAACGAATTCGGGAAGAAGCCCAAATGTTAAAATCAGACGGAATTTTTATGGAGTGTCTTCCGGATGAGGAAATTCTGTGCATCGATAAAAGTGGAATAAAGCAAAATACAGCAAGGCTTGCCTTTTACGAACGTTATGGTGCACGGCCAATTATCGGTACAAAATACGAAACCACAGTTAATCCCGATGACGATTGCCCACCTTATCTGGTTTACGATGATTTGGGAAATGGAATAATGCTTTCCGCTTCAAAGGCAAAAAGAATTATTCGGGCTATTTTGGAACGTAAATATCCAACTTATTGCCCTGAGGAGTATATTAAGATGGTTATCAATTCTGTAAAAGACAATCCTGTTAAATTAAGGGATTTCAGATATGTTGAAAAACACAGACCTCATGAAAATACAGATGCTGTAAAAGATGAGATAGCTTTAATTATCAACGATAAACACGATATTCACCATATTAAGGAAGTTGGTTATATTGAATCTCCGGTGAGGATTAAAAGCATTTTAAAGGAAATCGTTAAATTACATGCTTTTAAAATCAGGCCATCCCGGGGCTTTCCCGATAAATACATTACCCAGGTACATAATATAAAATACTTTAATTATTTTAAAACCATTTGCGATAAACTTCCTGAAGGAAAGTCAATATATCCCTATGTTTTTCCGGTTCGGAATGCGACCCGGCCTCCATCCGATTTATCGGTTCTAGCCGGCTATTATTGTATCGATACTTTTACCCCGATTAATAAAAATGCATTTCTGGCGGCACGTTCGGGTGTGAATTGTGCATTGACAGCCGCTGAGTTACTGCTGGAAGGGTATCATACAAGTTATGCATTGGTTCGGCCACCCGGACATCATGCAGAGAGGGATGTTTTTGGTGGATTTTGTTACTTTAACAATGCATCTATTGCGGCAAATTTCCTTTCAAAATACGGGAAAGTCGCCATTTTGGATATCGACTACCACCATGGAAACGGGCATCAGCAAATATTTTATAATCGGAAAGATGTTTTTACTGTTTCAATTCATGGAAATCCATCATTTGCATATCCTTATTTTACAGGCTTTGCCGATGAAAAAGGAGAGGGCATTGGATTAGGATTTAATTTGAATTTTCCTTTAAAAGAAGTATTAAACGGAGAAGAATATCTATCGTACCTGAAAAAGGCAATAAAAGAAATAAAACTTTTTAATCCGGAGTATTTAGTGGTTAGCCTGGGTTTTGATCCGGCAAAAGGTGATCCAACGGGAACATGGTCGCTAACAGCAAACGATTTTAAAAATAATGGAGTGGAATTTGGGAAACTTCCTTTTCCCATACTTTTTGCACAGGAAGGTGGTTATAAAAACCGGACCTTAGGCACCAACGCAAGGAATTTTTTTGAAGGTTATTTATCAAGTAGAATTGTAATTAAGAAATGAATATTGGATTTACTTACGACCTGAGATCTGATTATTTGAAATCAGGTTATTCGATGGAAGAAACAGCAGAATTTGACAAGGAAAGTACAATTGAAGGAATAGAACAGGCTATACAAAATGCAGGACATCAGACCAAACGGATTGGAAATGCACGCAGCCTGATGAAAGCCTTGCTTAAAGGGAAAAAGTGGGATTTGGTTTTCAATATTGCCGAAGGTCTTTATGGCGCAGGGCGGGAATCACTGGTTCCGGCGCTGTTGGACGCGTATAAAATTCCTTATGTTTTTTCAGGACCTGTTGTTTTGGGGATTTCACTTAATAAAGCTTTTGCCAAGCAAATAGTAAGAGAGAGTGGTGTAAATACGCCTTCATTTTATGTTGTTTCGCAGATTTCAGATATTGGAAAAGTGAATCTGGATTATCCGCTTTTTGCAAAACCCATTTCCGAAGGAACAGGAAAAGGAATCGATTCAGATTCTGTAATTAACTCTTTCGAAGCGTTGAAAAATGTATGTTCTAATTTGTTAAGCAAATTTTATCAGCCCGTTTTGGTCGAAGAATATTTGCCTGGGAGAGAATTTACAGTTGGGGTTTTGGGAAGCGGAGAAGCTGCATATGTTCCGGGAGCAATGGAAATTGTATATAAAAAAAATACGGAGAAAATTTATTCGTT
>JBBQPP010000237.1:0-6372 GCA_038217255.1 Bacteroidales bacterium
AAACAATTTGCCTAATGCTTTGGCACTAAATTCATCAATGGTTAATTTATCAAAACTTATCGGCCCGGCCATAGCCGGTTTTGTTTTGGAAAAGTATGGTGATCAGGCTTGTTTTGCTTCTAATGCTTTCAGTTTTATCCCAGTTATAATTTCATTGCTATTCATAAAATTACCAAAACCAGCTCTAAGGACAAAAACGGAAAAGAACCTAAAACGAGAGTTTACAGAAGCATTTGATTATATTAAAAATACGCCGGCTATTGGTTCAATCATTATTTTTTCGGGGATAATGAGTTTATTGGTTTTACCTTTTACCACTTTAACTCCCGTATTTGCCAAAGATATTTTTAATGGTTCGGCCTCTACTTTAGGAATTATTGACGGAGTTATTGGTTTTGGAGCGTTTATCAGTGCTTTATATTTAGCATCTTTAAAACAAGGCACAGATTTAACCAAAATATTAGCCATAAATACAGTTGTATTTGCGATTGGGCTTATGCTTTTTTCGCAAACTACAATTTATCCACTTGCACTTGTGTTTATTTCTATTGGAGCATTTGGTATGATGCCAATCAGAACGCTCAGTAATACGATAGTTCAGGTTAATGTTCCAAACCAATTCCGTGGACGGGTTATTAGTATTTATTTTATGGTATTAACTACCATGCTGCCAATTGGCAGCTTAATAATAAGTACAACTTCTCATTTTATTGGTGTAGAAACAACTGTTTTGTCAGAGGGTTTTATTGCATTAATTATAGCTGCTTTCTATGGCCGTTATTTAAAACAAGAAAAACTAAAAAAAGAGCAACGAATTCTTTTGGATCAACTATCAGAAGAAGAATTAATACAAGCATAGTTTTAAACCAAATTTAATAAGGTAACTGGCATAGATAAAATACAGTTAAATTTGATGGGATTAATGGCGGAAATATTGAAGCTGGTTAAGATACTTTGACAAACATTTTTTCCCCGCTACTGCGGATTACATCCTGTGAATTAATTAAACTTGTTATATCATTTTATCAAGTTCCGTAAAATAATTATAATGGTTTTGTTGCCAGGTGTGAAGTACAACACGATGCAATCGTTAGGCAGCAAAGGCTACTATATTAACAAAGGCCATTAACCAATGACTAAAAACCTTATCTTTTGTGTTTAAATCCACCCCCACCAAAAATTCGCCACTATTGTTTATTATTTGTTTTTTCCGTAAATTGATAAATTTTAAAACCCTTGAATAATGTTCGGTAGATAAGCGGAAATTACAAATTTAATTGATTTAACAAACGAAATAGAATAAAGGAATTTGGGTTCGATCAAACTTTAAAAAAGTCAGAAAATCAGGGTTTTCATCTTGGTTTAGACTTCGGTTTGAATTCAGTAAATGCAAAATTAGATGATGTAGTAATAAATATTAAATGCTAATTTATGAATTACTCTTTAGGAATAGATGTTGGGTCAACTTCCATAAATACAGTCATATTAGATTCTGATAATAAGGTTATTAAAGAATATTATGACTTTTCATACGGAAGACCTTTTCAGGTATTAAGGGATCGCTTAGATGAAATATTAACAGAATACCCTGCGCAAAATCTCGAATACATTGGATTTACCGGATCCGGTGGTAAAAAATCATGCGAATTACTTGGTGGTATGGCATGCAACGAAATTATTGCCCAGTCTTCCGCGGTTTCTGCACTATACCCAAAAGCACGCACAATAATTGAAATGGGGGGTGAAGACTCAAAGCTTATTTTTATGCAAAATGGTAGAGCAGATGGACAGTCTTATCTCACCGATTTTGCCATGAACAGCTTGTGTGCTGCGGGAACAGGTTCATTTCTCGACCAGCAGGGGAAAAGAATTGGCGTTAAAATAGATAAGGAGTTTGGTGAATTATCATTAAAATCCATTAATCCGCCCCGTATTGCAGGGCGATGCAGTGTATTTGCAAAAAGCGATATGATCCATCTGCAACAAGTTGCCACACCCGTTCATGATATATTAGCCGGATTATGTTTTGCTGTAGCCCGCAACTTTAAAAGTACCTTGGGAAAAGGTAAAGAAATAAAAACTCCGGTGCTTTTTCAGGGCGGTGTAGCATCCAATGTTGGTATGATTAGGGCTTTTCGGGAAATACTTGAAATTAAAGAAGAAGAATTAATTATTCCTGAATACCACGCTTCAATGGGAGCAATTGGTGCTGTATTGTATCTTAAAAATAATCCCGAAACCTACCTGCCATTTAAAGGTTTAGAGGCTTTGGATAAGTTTAATAAAAACGATGAAGCTACAAAGAGTTCCAATATAAAACCTTTAACAGACAAAGGGCACAAACTCATTAGAGACATAAGAGACATTAGCCAGGAAAAGGAAATTGTGAATGTATTTCTGGGTGTAGATGTTGGTTCTTTAAGTACAAATGTTGTCTTAATTGATCGGGATATTAATGTTATTGCCAGAAGATATCTCCCAACTGCAAGTAAACCTTTGGATGCCATCAGAAGAGGTTTAAGTGAAATTTATGAAGAGATTGGCACTAAAATCAGAGTAATAGGTGCCGGCACAACCGGGTCCGGGCGTTATCTTACAGGAGATTTTATTGGAGCCGATACAATTCAGAATGAGATTACCGCACAGGCTACCGCAACCATTGCCTTCAATCCTGAAGTAGATACAATTTTTGAGATTGGAGGGCAGGATTCAAAATACATTCAGATTCAAAATGGTGTTGTTGTTGATTTTGAAATGAATAAAGTTTGTGCCGCAGGAACGGGTTCTTTTCTTGAGGAACAAGCCGAGAAGTTAAATATCAATATCAAAAAGGAGTTTGAAGCTCTCGGATTCAAAGGACAACAACCATCAAAATTAGGTGAACGTTGTACAGTTTTTATGGAAAGCGACCTTAATTCTTTGCTGCAAAAAGGTGATCAAAAGGAAAACTTAATATCTGGATTGGCATACAGTACAGTTCATAATTACATCAACAGGGTAGTGAGAGATAAGCCCATTGGAAAGAATGTGTTCTTTCAGGGTGGAGTTACCAACAACAAGGCTGTTGTTTCAGCTTTTGAAGAGATTACGGGCAAGAAAATACAAATACCACCTCACTTTGATGTTACAGGTGCTATAGGAGCAGCTATTTTGGCGCGCAACAAAATGCCGGAAGGAACACCCACAAAATTCAAAGGTTTTGACATAAGTAAAACTCCATTCGTTACCGATACATTTATTTGTAAAAAATGTTCAAATCATTGTGAAATACGACGTATTAAAATTGAAGGTCAAAAACCTCTTTTTTACGGTGGTATTTGTGATATGTATGAAGTTGAAGATCGCAAAGGAAAAGGAGCTGATATTCCAAATTTATTTTTGGAGCGACTTTTTATGTTGCAAGACGGGTACGAACCCAAAAAAACCACAACCAAAACAACTATTGGTATTCCGCGGGCATTGATGCTTTTCTACCAGCAGTTCCCGTTTTGGAGAAGTTTCTTCGAGTCACTTGATTTTGATGTTGTTTTATCTGACGAATCGGACAAACATATACTAAATAATGGTTTAGAGATTATGACTGCCGAAACTTGTTTGCCTGTTGAATTGGTTCATGGTCATGTTTTAAATCTGATAGAAAAGAAAGTCGATCATATTTTTGTACCTTTTATAGTTGACAGTAAACCAACCGATGGAACAAAAACAAGCAATGCCAATTGCCCGTGGATACAGTCTCATGGTTTTATGATAAAAGCCGCCTTAAACAGGCATAACGATGTCACTAAATTGCTAATTCCAACGCTACATTTCAGGTATTTTAAAACTGCATTTGAAAAAGAGATTAGTGCATTTATGAAAGACAAATTTGGATTTTCAAAGTCGAGAGTAAAAACGGCTATAAGCGCAGCTGTTTCAGCTCAAGATGAGTTTGAATCCAAAATACAGGAACGAGGAATAGAGGTGTTGGCCAATTTGCCAAAAAATAAAAAATGCTTTGTGTTATTAGGTCGGCCTTATAATACCGGTGATGCTATGCAAAACCTTGGATTAGTTGAAAAACTAATTAGTATGGATATGATGCCGATTCCACTCGACTTTTTGCCTTTGAATGAGCAAAATATTACGGATAGCTATCCAAACTTGTATTGGCCCAATGGGCGAAAAATTGTAGCTGGAGCCAGAATAGTCGGTAAAACTGATAATCTAAATGCAATTTATCTTGGTAATTTCCGCTGTGGACCCGATACATTTATACAACACTATGTACAAAAGGAAATTCAGAGTAAACCTTATTTGCACCTTGAAGTTGACGAGCACAGTGCCGATGCAGGCATGATTACGCGCATCGAGGCCTTTGTTGATAGTTTAGATGGAGCATACTCCAAGCCAAAGAAAACTGAAGTAATAGAGGATCATGTGCAAAATCCTGCGCCAAATCTTGAAGGCAGAACACTTTATTTTCCGTATGCACGTGATGTTATTTATGCTTTTGCTGCCGCTTGCCGCGGAGTGGGGATGAGCGCTGAAGTTCTTCCCATGCAAAATGAAGAATCAATTGAGCTGGGCAGAAAGCATACTAGTGGGCAGGAATGTTTCCCGATGATTGCGACTACAGGGAGTTTTCTGCAAAAATTAATGGAGCCGGGCATTGATCCCAAAAAGACTGCCTTTTTTATGCCCGACCACAATGGCCCTTGCAGGTTTGGACATTACAATAAACTCCAGCGAATTCTTTTTAATCGTCTGGGATTTAATGATGTAGAAATAGTACAACCCAGCAATGATGATGCTTATGCAAGTATTGCTCCGGGACATTCTACAAAATGGAGAACGATAGCCTACAAGGGAATTGTAGCTATTGATTTACTTCGAAAAATGCAGCAACAAAAACGGCCTTATGAAAGGGTCAAAGGTGAAACGGATAAGGTTTATAAGGAGTGTTTGGATAGTGTAATTGAAAGTCTTGAACACGGAGGGAAAAATTTGAAAGTGGTTCTAAAAGATTCTGCCATCAAATTTAAAGCGATTCCAATAATTGAAGGTAAACGTAAGCCAGTTGTTGCCATTGTTGGTGAGGTATTTATGCGTGACAATCCTTTCTGTAGCGCAGATTTGGTAAAGCGATTGGAAAATCTTGGAGCAGAAACCATGATGGCTCCTTTTGCAGAATGGATAAGTTACTCAACATACCGTTATACTCGCGACAGCAGATGGAAGAAAGACACAAAAGGTCTGTTTAAATCAAAGTTCCAGGCGTTTTTTCAGCATTATATCGAAGAGCAATTGATAAAAGAGGTTGAACCTCATTTCGAGCTTGAAGAGGATATCAATATTAAAGAAATGCTTGCCCATAGTAATAAATATATACATCAGGATTACGATGGAGACCCGGTTCTGGCATTGGGAACAGCCTCAATATTGTCAAAGAAGTATATTTCGGGAATTGTAAATATTTTGCCTTTTACATGTATGCCGGGAACTTTAAACGCTTCTGTTTCTGGTGTGTTTCGAAATAATAATAATGGATTGCCATGGGAAAATTTTGCCTACGATGGACAAGCTGACACCTCTTTGGAGACTCGTTTTCAGGCATATATGCATCAAGTAGAAGAGTATTCGAAGCGATTAGAATTTGATAAGTTACCGATTAAAGCGTAATCCTTTTTTTACTTGTCGAAACGGGTTACAAACTTCGTATATATTCTGTATTAATAGTGTTAACATAATCGCATTTTTTTGATTTTAAGTATTTTCAACTTGTTAGCTACAAGTAGTTATATAACTTTGTGTAAAATTAGAACAAGCCAAAAATATTGACTCATTACCATAAATAGCCATGAAAAAATTAATCCTTTTTGCCATTATTGCCCTTTTTACATTTGGTGCACAAGCTCAATCAAACGTTGATGAAATTGATTTTACACAAAGTGTTTATGGCCTGCAAAAGCGGGATCTTATTGCAAAACACTTGAAACTTGCGCCCAATCAGATCAATTTGTTTTGGCAACTTTATGATGAGTATGAAATATCCCGCAAAGAAATTGCTTTGAAACGCATGAAAAATATTGAATATTATGCTGTTAAATATGACAGTCTCTCCGAATTGGATGCTGATGCACTGATGAAAACTTCGTTCGAGGTAAATACTGAATTTTTAAAACTGTGGGAAAAAACGTATAAAATTATTTCAAAGTCAATTTCATCGGTTACGGCAGCCCAGTTTATACAAGCCGAAATGTTTTTCGAAAATATGATACGACAACAACTTGCCATGGACATTCCTTTGATTGGGGAATTTGAAGTGAAAGAATAGCGGGAAAGTATTGAGTACAGAGTATTTAGTATAGAGATTTTGAGTATCAAGATTAAATC
>JBBQPP010000238.1:0-6338 GCA_038217255.1 Bacteroidales bacterium
CTCAAAACAAATTATCGACAAACTGTGGATTTTGCGCCACTACCTTGGCGGTATGAATTCTTTGGAAGCGATGGATTTTATGAAGACACGATTGATGCGCGCCAACTCAATGGAAGAGTTTTTAGCCGCAATGAACGACGAATAAAAAACCCCTCCTAAACTCCCGGGAGTGGAGGAAAAAGAAATTCAAAAAAAGGCTATTCAATACGAATAGCCTTTTTTTGTTCATATTGGGATGCCAACCGATCCCAACTGTGCAGATGCGGATGGCAACCAGGAAGCAGTATTCAAACTGCATGAACAAGAAATCCAACCATTATGCGGCTGAAAAGTCAACAGATTATTCATTATACAATAAATCGAATAACTACGTTTTTCTTTTACGTCACCTCCTATAATAAATCAATGAATCTGAGGCAATAATTCTTCTTTTCTAATTTAATCTTAATCTCCAACTTCGTGTCTATTTTTATTAGTTATAAATTACATATTAATTTTACTTTTGCTATCCACAGATAGCAAAAATCACACAATTCTGACTATTTTTGCACAAAATTTAAACATTGGAATTTTTTCAAAATACGCATAAATCGTTGCTCGAAAGCAGGAAACCTACTATTAAAAGGGGGCTTACAAAACGTATCGACTGGAGCCAACAACTCATTTGCATAAAGGGTTTTAGGGGGGTTGGTAAAACTACTTTTTTGCTTGATTACATCAGGGAAAAATACAGTGATGATAATTCAGTTTTGTATATTAACCTGAATAATTTTTATTTCACAAAACGAAAAATCAGTTCGTTTGCTGATGAGTTTGCAAAAAGGGGAGGTAAAGTTCTTGTACTCGATCAAATTCAAAAATACCCCGAATGGTCGGCCGATTTAAGAAAATGTGTGGATGAAATTCCGGAGTTAAAAATCATTTTCAGTTCATCGCCGGTTCTTCGCATTGCCGAAGGAAATCCCGATTTGCAAGGTATTGCAAAAATAAATCATTTAGAGGGCTTGTCCTTCAGAGAATATTTGAATTACCAAACCGGTAACAATTTTAGGCATTACTCTTTTGAAGAAGTTATTTCGGATCATGTTGAAATTGCACATGAAATAGTTTCGAAAGTCCGGCCACTAGCTTATTTTGATGAATATTTGAAAAGCGGCTATTTCCCTTATTTTATCGACGATCCAAATTTTTATGTTAACCGATTGTTAATGCACATTAACCTTGCATTGGAAATTGATGTGCCATATATCAATCAAATTGAGTTAAAGTACCTCCCGAAACTCAGAAAACTTTTGCATATCATTGCCTCTGAAGCACCGTTTACACCTAATGTAAGTAAACTTGCCGCTTCGGTTGAAACCTCACGCGCAACGATAATGAATTATTTGAATTATTTAAAAAATGCGCGGCTTATCAATTTGTTATATTCCAATGGCGATGATGAACAAATGAAAAAGCCAGACAAAGTATATTTGCACAACACAAATTTGCTATACGCCATTGCACCAAATAATACCGAAAGTTTAAACTTGCGTCAAACTTTTTTTTACAATCAGGTAGATTATATTTGTAATGTAAAAAGTTCACTGGTTGCCGATTTTTGTGTGAATAACAAATATCATTTCGTAGTTGGCGGACGTAAACTGGAGCCAGGTTCCGATTATTTTGCAGCTTCGGATGTAATAGAAACCGGCGAAGGAAATAAAATCCCGTTATGGCTTTTTGGATTCTTATATTAGCGGAAAAATTAAATATAAATATCAAAATCAATAAATTAGAAAAATGACAAAGCAGAAAAAATTCATTACATGTGACGGTAATTATTCAGCTGCATACATGAGTTACATGTTTAGCGAAGTCGCTTGTATTTACCCAATTACACCTTCGTCAACCATGGCCGAGTATGTTGATGAGTGGGCCGCATTTGGAAAAAAGAATATGTTTGGCCGGCCGGTGCGCCTGGCAGAAATGCAAAGTGAAGGTGGTGCTGCAGGTGCTGTTCATGGTGCACTGCAATCAGGTGCATTAACTACAACCTATACTGCATCGCAGGGATTGTTGCTTATGATTCCTAACATGTACAAAATTGCAGGTGAATTATTGCCTACTGTATTCCACGTTAGCGCACGTGCGCTTGCAGGTCATGCACTTTCGATTTTTGGCGACCACAGTGATATTTACGCTGCTCGTCAAACCGGTTTTGCAATGATAGGTGCCGGTTCGGTGCAGGAAGAGATGGATTTGGCAGGTGTTGCACATTTGGCAACACTCAAATCAAGGATTCCATTCCTTGCTTTTTTCGATGGTTTCCGCACCTCTCACGAAGTTCAAAAAATTGAAGCAATCGAAATGGAAGATATAATTCCATTGGTCGATCAAGAAGCTTTAAATGAATTCCGCAAGCGGGCTTTAAACCCTGAAAATCCGATGACCCGCGGTACTGCCCAGAACCCTGATATTTTCTTCCAGGCAAAAGAAGCATCAAATCCATTTTATGATGCCGTACCTGATATCGTTGCCGGATACATGGATCAAATCAGTGAATTAACAGGTAGAAAATACCGTCCATTTACTTATTATGGTGATCCTGAAGCTGAAAATATAATTATTGCAATGGGCTCGGCAACAGAAACTATTCGCGAAACCATCGATCATTTAACTGCACAGGGTAAAAAAGTGGGTTTGGTTGTGGTTCATTTGTTCCGTCCATTCTCTGCAAAATATTTTGCTGAAGCACTTCCAAAATCGGTAAAACGTATAGCTGTTTTAGACCGTGCAAAAGAGCCGGGCGCAGGTGGTGAACCGCTTTTCCTTGATATAAGATCTTATTTTTATGGCAAAAAAGATGCCCCAATAATTGTTGGCGGACGTTATGGTTTGGGTTCGAAAGATACTACCCCTTCGCAAATAATGTCTGTTTACGAAAACCTTGAAATGAAAGAGCCAAAAGGCGATTTCACAATTGGTATAGTTGATGACGTAACTTTCAAATCACTTCCGTTAAAAGATGAAATTGATATCACACCAAAAGGGACTTACCAGGCTAAATTTTATGGTTTGGGTTCCGATGGAACAGTTGGTGCCAACAAAAATTCAATTAAAATTATTGGCGATGCAACCGACAAATCGTGTCAGGGATATTTTCAATATGACTCAAAAAAATCAGGTGGATTTACCTGTTCTCATCTCCGTTTTGGTAATAAACAAATCCGTTCCACATATTTGGTAACCACTCCGGACTTTGTGGCTTGCCATGTTCCTGCATACCTTCATTTATATGATGTTTTAAAAGGGTTGAAAAAGGGAGGTTCATTCTTGCTAAATTCAATTTGGGACGAAGAAGAAACGAAAAATCAACTTCCCGATGCCATGAAAAAGTACCTGGCAGAAAATGAGATTAATTTCTACATTATCAATGGTACTCAACTTGGCGAAGAATTGGGCCTTGGAACACGCACCAATACGATAATGCAATCCGCATTTTTCAAAATCACCGAAGTAATACCATTTAGCATTGCTGTTGACGAAATGAAAAAAGCCATTGTAAAATCATATGGCAAAAAAGGTGAACGCATTGTAAATATGAATTATGCAGCCGTAGATGCAGGTGGTAAAAATGTGACCAAAATTGAAGTTCCTAAAGAATGGAAAAAAATTGTAGTTGCTGAAGAAAGCGAAGACACTTCTCGTCCAAAATATATTCGCAAAGTGGTTGACGTAATTAACGGACAACGTGGTGATGATCTTCCTGTTTCCACCTTTAAAGGTTACGAAGACGGTTCTTTCGAAATGGGTACAGCAGCATACGAAAAACGCGGTGTTGCTGTAAATGTTCCTGAGTGGCAGGCAGAAAACTGCATCCAGTGTAACCAATGTGCTTATGTTTGCCCACATGCTGCAATCCGTCCATTCTTAATGACAGAAGAAGAAGTTAACGCAGCTCCAGCGGGCACTGAGGTACGTGTTGCAACGCCTTCAAAAACTTTAGCAGGATTGAATTTCCGCATCCAGGTAAGCGCGCTCGATTGTACAGGTTGCGGCAACTGTGCTGACGTTTGTCCATCGAAAGTTAAATCGCTCGTTATGGAACCACTTGGAACTCAACAGGCTGAAATTGAACGTTGGGACTATATGGTTAACAAAGTTTCGTTAAAAGAAAAGGTAGTTGATAAATACCAGTCGGTTAAAAATTCACAGTTCGCACAACCACTTTTCGAATTCTCGGGAGCTTGCGCAGGTTGCGGCGAAACACCTTATATCAAACTGATTACCCAGCTGTTTGGGGAACGGATGATGGTTGCAAATGCAACTGGTTGTTCATCAATTTATGGTGGTTCGGCTCCATCGACTCCATATTGCAAAAATAAAGATTCGGGACATGGACCAGCTTGGGCAAATTCACTTTTCGAAGACAACGCCGAATATGGTTTTGGTTTTGCAGAAGGTGTTCAGGCCCAGCGCGACCGTATTGCCGAAATCATGCAAGGTGCTTTGAGCAACGGCATTTCGGATGCAGAGAAAGAAGCTTACACCGAATGGTTGGCAGGAAAGAACAATGCTGAAGCTTCAAAAGTAGCATCGGCAAAAGTAAAAACAGCCATTGCAGGTAGTGAAAGCACTTATGCAAAAGAGATTTCGAGCCTTGCACAATTCCTGGTAAAAAGATCGATTTGGGTATTTGGTGGCGACGGTTGGGCTTATGATATTGGTTACGGTGGTCTGGATCATGTTTTGGCCAGCGGACAGGATATCAATGTTTTAGTGATGGATACCGAGGTTTATTCAAATACCGGCGGACAAGCATCAAAATCAACACCTGTTGGTGCAGTTGCAAAATTTGCCGCTGCCGGAAAACGTGTTCGTAAAAAGGATCTGGGCGCTATGATGATTTCATACGGATATATTTATGTGGCGCAGGTTGCTATGGGCGCCAATCAGTCGCAATACCTTAAAGCAGTGAAAGAAGCTGAAGCATATCCTGGTCCGTCAATTATTATAGCATATTCTCCATGTATCAGTCACGGTTTGCGCGCAAGCATGGGCAAAGCACAGGATGAACAAAAAAGAGCTGTTGAATCTGGTTACTGGTCGCTTTTCCGCTACAACCCACTGATGGAAGAAGAGGGCAAAAACCCATTTCAACTTGATTCAAAAGAACCCGATTGGAGCAAATTCCAGGAATTTTTGAACGGCGAAGTACGTTTTACTTCACTGAAAAAGACTTTCCCGGCAGCCGCCGACGAACTTTTTGCAGCATCCGAGGAAAATGCAAAATGGCGTTATAATTCATACAAAAGAATGTCCGCCATGGATTTCTCAAAAGCTGAATCTGAGTCTTAAAAAAACCATTTATATATTGAAAGCTGTTCTGCCAATTGGCGGAGCGGCTTTTTCAATATTACAAATACCTTTAATTTTCTAAAGAATAAATTTTCAAATTATTCCGGCCTAAAACAACCAACCTGCCGTTTGATACCTCAACAACAGCTCCTGAATCCCATCCTGTTTCATTGTTATCAACGATCTTCATAATGTAATTGCCAGTGTTATCATGAGAGTACTCTCGTAAGCTATTTCTGTCGAGAACAAAAATATGCCCATTAAACAATGTCATATCGGCATTGGCTTTCCAAGGTGCCGCCTTATTATCGATAACTTTTACCGAGTAACCACCTTGTGAATCTGGAATGTATTTTCTTAGTCCATTCCTGTCGAGAACAATGATATTTTCATTTTCCACAAGCATTTCTGCATCCGAATTCCACCCGGTAGCTTTACCGTCAATTTCAACAATCGTAAATTCCCCGTTTTCCTCTTGGATATATTTCCTAAGGCCGTTGCGATCTAAAACGATAATGTCATTTCCAACAGATTTCACTGAAGCTCCTGATTTCCACGCCGTGGAATTATCATCTTCAAAAATCATTTTGGGGTTTTTATACTCAGGATTCTGTGCAAATGCAGAGTTAAAAACTATCATTACTGAAAAAAAGATAAATGTCCGTTTCATTTTATTTAATTTTAAAATTTCGTTTGCAATAACAAGTTTAATGCCATTTCTTTATATAAAATTCTTTTGTATTTTAGATTGAATTTCAAAATCTGTTATTATGAAAACGTCAATTCTCACTTTTACTTTTCTCTTTGTTCTTTCAGCAGGTATTTGCCAGAAATATAAAAAAGATGCGGTAATTATAATGAACAGCCCGAAACTTTCAGAGATCATTCCTAATAATGTCCAGGTCGAAATCCTTGGTGAAGGTTTTGAATGGACCGAAGGCCCGCTTTGGTTGGAAAAGGAAAACAAACTAATTTTTTCTGACATTCCGAATAATTCA
>JBBQPP010000239.1:0-6330 GCA_038217255.1 Bacteroidales bacterium
TGCATTTCCGATGGGAATCGATTATAAAAAATTCAGTGAAAAAGCAAGTGTATTGTTTCAGAAAACACAACAAGAAAAATCAGAATTGCACCGCGAACTTGAAAAATATTTCCTTGTTTCGCCAGAGCGGAAATTGATTTTATCAATAGACAGGCTTGATTATTCAAAAGGAATTCCCAACCGGTTGCGTGCCTTTGAAATTTTCCTTGATCGGCATCCCGAATTCAGAAATAAAGTAACACTGATAATGCTTGTTGTCCCATCGCGCGACCAGGTTGAACAATACAAATTGCTTAAAAGCGAAGTTGATGAATTAGTTGGCCGGATAAACGGACGATTTGGGGGCGTAAATTATACACCTGTATGGTATTTTTATCGATCGCTGCCATTCGATAACCTCATCGAATTGTACGGTTTATCAGATGTGGCTTTGGTAACACCTGTCCGCGACGGGATGAATTTGGTGGCTAAAGAATATATTGCATCGCGTGTAAACCAAACCGGAGTAATGATTATAAGTGAAATGGCAGGAGTTTCGAAAGAAATGGGCGAAGCTATTTTGATAAACCCCAATAATGAACCTGAAATTGCAGATGCCATTTTTCAGGCACTAACCATGCCGATTCAGGAACAACGGGACAGGATGAGTTTATTGCAGAAACGAATTGGCCGTTACGATGTTTTCAAATGGGCAGCTGAATTTATTAAAGCATTGCGGAAAGTTGAAGGGATTCAGCAAAATTTCCTGGCAAAACTAATTACCCCAACAGTTCGAAAAGAAATAGTGGACCAGTTTCAAAAAGCAAAAAAGAGGGCTTTGTTTTTAGATTATGATGGTACTTTGGTAGGTTTTAAAAACGACCCGAAAACTGCAAAACCAGATGAAGCCTTGCATACATTGTTGACCAATCTGGAAAAAGATATACGAAATACAATCACTGTAATCAGTGGCCGCGACCGTGATACCCTGGAAAACTGGTTGGGGGAACATAAGGTAAACCTGATTTGTGAACACGGTGTTTGGTTGAAAAACTTAGGTGAAGATTGGCAAATGATCGATTCCATCAACAGCGATTGGAAACCATTGATTCGACCGATTATCGAAACTTATGTTGACCGCACACCCGGTTCGTTTATCGAAGAAAAAAATTATTCATTTGTTTGGCATTACCGAAAATCGGAACCCGACCAGGGTGATCTCCGCGCCAATGAATTAAAGGAAGAATTACGAAACATGATCGCCAACGATAATCTGGAGATTATGGAAGGAAATAAAGTTATCGAGGTTAAAACCGGTGGAATAAATAAAGGAATTGCTGCAACCCGCTTTCTGAAAGATCAGGAGTTTGATTTTATTTTGGCCATTGGCGACGACTGGACTGATGAATACATGTTTCGTGAATTGCCCGAAAAAACGATTACCATAAAAGTTGGATTGAATAATACGGCGGCCGATTATAAAGTGGAGTCGGTTTCGTCAGTACGTTTATTGCTGAAAACTTTGGGAGAGTAGTAACTCAGTGTTCATAAAACGAAACTTCACCCGTTTCAATATCATAAAACCCACCAACGATCAGGATTTTACCTTCCTTTTCCAAATCGTGGAGAAGCGGGCTTTTTTGGCGGACTTGCTCCAATGTTAAATGAACATTGATTTCACTTACATTATTCACATAGGTAATATTATCACCATTTCTGTCAATTTTTGTATAGGTTTCCATGTCAATCGCCGGTTTTATTTTTTTGAGCAACCCGGTTAAATAACCACCTGTGTAATTACTGCATGCACCGATAATTGCTCCGCACTTTGAGTGCCCCAAAACAACAATAATTTTCGAGTTTGCTACTCCGCAAGCGTATTCCATGCTTCCCAAAATATCATCGTTCAACACATTCCCGGCAATCCTGATGCTAAAAATATCACCCAACCCCTGGTCAAAAATCAATTCCGCCGAAGTCCGTGAATCGATGCAGCTTAACACGGCTGCAAACGGGAACTGGCCTTCAGAGGTTTGGTTCACCTGCTTTAAAAAGTTCCTGTCAGCTTTTAAGTTGTTCAAAAACCGGGTATTCCCCTCTTTTAATAATTGCAGCGCTATTCTTGGTGTAACTTTATCCTGAGTTTCTTTTGTATGTGCCCACATGATAATAAAAAATTGGTTTTATAATGATTTTGCCTTTTAAATGCTGAAATTAATTCTAATATAAATGACTTTGTTCAAATTAATATCTGCCTTCATATAAAGGAATCGAGCTCAATAAGTTCACGAAAATCAGAAAAAAGTGCAATTTTTTGGAAGAATACCTACCAAAATAAATTCTTAGTTTCGCAGTTATATTTAAAATTGAATTATGCGAATTATAATCATACTACTCATATTTTTCCCGGTTTTTGCCTTTTCACAAATTAACCAAACCGATGGAGATGGTTTGCGTCAAGGGTTTTGGCAAAAACAGCAACCCAACGGTCGGTTGATTTACCAGGGGAATTTCAAAGACGGCGAACCTGTTGGCGAATGGAAACGGTTTCACAACGGTGGTCAGGTTAAGGCAATTATCAATTATAGAGCCGAATCCGATTCAGCTGATGCACAACTTTTTGACGAATGGGGCAAAAAAGTGGCTGAAGGGATATTCCTGAACGAAAAAAAATCGGGGCTGTGGGTTTATTTTTCAGAAAACAGAAAAGTGGCTGACGAGCAATTCAATGAGGACAAAAAACACGGAAAATCTCATAAATATTATGATACCGGCGAAGTTTGGGAGGAATCCGATTTGGTAAATGGTAAGCAGGAAGGAAATTACCGCGTTTTCTTTAAATCAGGCGAACCCTTTTTTCAATGTAAAATGAGCAATAATCAACGCAACGGACTTTGCCTGACTTATTTTGAGAACGGCAAGGTTGAACTTGAAGCAAACTACAAAAACGGATTGCACCACGGCGAATGGAAATATTTCAACGAACAGGGAGAACACAGATACTCATTATTTTATAACGAAGGAGAATTACTGAATCCCAATATTCGCGATAGTATTTCCAATTTGCAATTGCAAAACATGGAAAAGGGAAAAGATACTATTATCGACCCTGAAAAATACATGCAAAATCCATCGGAATACATGATAAAAAAGAATATTAACAAGTGAATGTAACCGATATTTCATTAATTTGCCAAGTAGTTTTTTGAAGTTCAAAGTCGGGCAATTATGGCAAAAGTTTTAATCTTAACAATAATTTCTGTTTTATTCTTTCAATCATTTCAAACCAATGCACAGGATTATTATTGGGTGGCATTTACTGATAAAAACAACTCTGAATATTCATTTTCAACACCCGAAAAATATCTTTCTGATAGAGCAATTGAGCGCCGGGTAAAGCAAAAAATAGCTATTGATTCGCTCGATTTGCCTGTAAATTCAAACTATATTTCCGATGTTTTAAAACCGGGAGTTGAATTTGTGCATGCTTCGAAATGGCTGAACGGAATTACAATTGAAACTGAAATCGACAGCTTTTCATTTAAAATTTTACAATTGCCGTTTGTTAAAGAAGTTCAACTTACAAAGCCAAAATTACAATCCAAAAGTGCCGTCGATAAGTTTCAGGAATTAGAAAGAAATGAAAATCCTCCAATTGATACTTCGGTTTATGGGGAATCAGTTTATCAAACCAAAATATTAAACGGACAGTATCTTCACAATCAGAACTTTAAAGGACAGGGAATGCAAATTGCTGTAATTGATGCAGGATTTTTAAATGCCGATAAATATCCTGCTTTCGACAGTTTATGGGCAAACAAGCAAATTTTAGGGACAAAAGATTTTGTTGATCCAAATTCCGATATTTTCAATACGCATTATCACGGAATGAGCGTTCTTTCATGCATGGGCGGAAATATTCCGGGAGAATTGATTGGAACTGCACCCAAGGCATCTTACTGGCTGCTTCGCTCGGAATATACAAGTACGGAATATTTGGTTGAAGAAGATAATTGGGTTGCGGCTGCTGAGTTTGCCGACAGCGTTGGGGTTGATATTATCAACTCTTCGCTGGGATATACAGTTTTTAATGATTCTTTAACGAATCATACTTACGCTGATTTGGATGGAAAAACAACACGCGTTACGCAAGGAGCAAATATTGCTGCCTCACGCGGGATACTTGTGTTTTCAAGCGCAGGCAACGAGGGTAATAAAACCTGGAAATACATTTCGGCACCTGCCGATGGAGAAAACGTAATTGCAGTTGGCGCAGTAAACAAGGATAGTATTGCAGCACCCTTTACCTCATACGGCCCGGCTTTTGGTGGTAAAACCAAACCCAATGTTACGGCCATAGGTTGGAATACATATTTGCAATTGAGCAACGGAAATCTTGGGTTTTCAAACGGCACCTCTTTTTCATCACCAATAATGGCAGGAATGGCGGCTTGTTTGTGGCAGGCATTCCCTGATGCAACTTCAAAACATGTTAAACAAATACTTGAAATTAGCGCACATTTATTTGAAAACCCTAATACCTTAATGGGTTTTGGTATTCCAGATATGCAAAAGGCATACTTTTTACTTATGAATTCTTCAGTCAAGGTGCATAGCAATTTAAATAAATGGAAAGCATATCCAAATCCAATCAGCGATGCACTTATTCTTAAAAATAAAGGCAGTCAGATAAATGGCGAAATCAATATTGAAATTTATTCAATGGATGGAAAGTTGCTCCGAAAATGGAAAAAACCGGATGCTCTACAAATTGAACTTAATGATATAAATTCGTTGCCAAAGGGTATTTTACTTTTAAAAATCAGTTCGGCAAACTCATCTGAAACCATTAAACTGAGCAAAGTACAATAAGCAATGGAACAGAAACTTACCCTTTCGGAATTAAATGAGCAAGTAAAGCAAACTCTTGCAAACGCCTTCCCATCAACGGTTTGGGTAATTGCAGAAATAAGCGAATTAAAAGAAAACCGCAACGGGCATTGCTACCTCGAATTGATTGAAAAACAGGGAGCTGAAATTGTTGCGCGGTCACGGGCAACCATTTGGTCATATACTTACCGAATGTTAAAACCCTATTTCGAAACCACAACCGGACAGTATTTTACGCAGGGAATTAAAGTTCTTGTTCAGGTTTCGGTTGAATATCATCCTTCTTTTGGATTGAGTTTGAATATCAAGGATATCGACCCGATTTACACGGTTGGCGATATGGCCATGCAACGCAAGGAAATCGTCAACCGTTTGCAGGCCGAGGGTGTTTTTGAAATGAACAAAGAACTGCAATTGCCGCTTGTCCCGCAGAAAATTGCAGTTATTTCATCTGCAACAGCAGCAGGTTTTCAGGATTTTATGAACCAGTTGGAAAACAACGAGTTTGGGTTTAAATTCTACACAAAACTTTTTCAGGCAACGATGCAGGGCGGTGATGCAGTTCCTTCTATAATAAATGCCCTTGAGCGGATTTTTGAATATGAAGTTTTTTTTGATGCCGTTGTTATAATCCGCGGAGGAGGCGCTACTGCCGATTTGAGCAGTTTTGACAATTACGATTTGGCATTCAATATTACCCAATTCCCGCTGCCAGTAATTACCGGAATCGGTCATGAAAAAGATGACACAATTATCGATTTGGTTGCCCACACCCGAATGAAAACGCCTACTGCTGTAGCAGAATTTCTAATTAAAGGTATGGAGCGTTTTTACGACAGGATGCTTGAAATGGAAAATGAAATCGTTAAACTGACAAGGAATTTGATTGAATCACACCAAAAGGAACTCGAACAAGCTGCTGCAAGCTTGGATTATGCTGTTACTGGTTTTATCAATAAAAACCAGTCGCAGCTTACAAAAAAAGGGAACCAACTTCAGCGGGCAGTAAAACAATTTTCATTTCAAAAAGAACATGAATTGAGCAGGCTGAAACACAACATTAAAACGAAGGTTTTGCTGTTGTTTGCCGTTTCAAAAACCAATTTGGTCCAAAAACGTCGAAATCTGAAACACGCAATCAAAGGATCAATATTGAAACAGCGGTCAATTCTCATTCACTATAAAGATTTGCTTGAAAGTCAATCACAAAAAATGATATCCAGGGAACAGGAACGGGTTCATTTCCATGAAAACACTGCACGTTTAATCAATCCTGAAAACGTTTTAAAACGCGGATACACCCTGACATTGAAAGAAGGGAAAATAGTAAAATCGACAAAACAACTCAATATAAATGCAGAGATAGAAACCCGTTTTGCCGATGGTAGCGTACAAAGTAAAATCACAAAAAAAGATAACAATGACAACTAAAAAAAATGTAACCTACAACGAGGCTATGGC
>JBBQPP010000240.1:0-6325 GCA_038217255.1 Bacteroidales bacterium
AAAGTTTTAAAAATGCCTTAAAAAACAAAATTAACGTTGTCAATGGCCACAGCGGAGTTGGAAAATCAACGCTCATAAATATTCTGGAACCCGGTTTAAAGTTGAAAACTATGGATATTTCTTATGTTCATAACACTGGAAAACACACGACTACTTATACAACACTTTACAAATTAAGTTTTGGTGGTTACATTATCGACACGCCCGGAATAAAAGCATTTGGAATGCTGGAAATGGAATCATGGGAAATTTCTCACTATTTTCCTGAGATTTTTAAGATTTCATCCAAATGTCAGTATAAAAATTGTTCACACACTCACGAACCCGGTTGCGCAGTAAAAAAAGCCGTAGAAAAAAATGAAATTGCCCAATCCCGATTTGTTAGCTATCTCGGATTATTGGAAGCCGATGATAAATACAGACCTGCCTTTTAAATATATTTATAAAATTATAAATCCGATCCCCCTACCCAATTTTAAACTTCCCAAAATAAAATATTTAAACCCCTTATCCACTAAAAATGCAAATATTCAATTCTCATGGGGTTAAATTTTAGATTCTTTTAATAAATTTTAATGTTTTAAGTGGCATTATCTACTTAATATACAGGCTATTACGTGATCAATAAAATGTTTTAAATTGATAGAACAACCAGAATAAATCCGCTTCGTATATTTTGTCATCTGGCGAAAAATCCAGGTATTTTTTCGTCTTTTTTAAATAATGCATCAAAACCAAAAAAAATAGGTTCCTATTTATTGAAATAATCAAAAACAATTTTTGCTTTCGATTTTCCAACACTTTTTTCTAAAATAGGCAAAGTTTGTTCCTTAATTGTTTTAACTGATTTAAATTCCATTAGCAACTTTTGCATCGTTTTTTCACCTATTCCCTCAATTGATTTTAATTCTGAACCGATGAATTCCTTTGATCTTTTATTACGATGGAATGTAATTCCAAACCTGTGTGCTTCATCGCGAAGTTGTTGAACTACCTTCAAGGTTTGTGAATTTTTGTTTATATAAATTGGAACAGAATCTCCTGGAAAATATATTTCTTCCAGCCTTTTTGCAATACCTATAATTGATATTTTTCCTCTCAATTGTAATTTATCTAGTGCAGCAACTGCTGAAGATAACTGCCCTTTGCCACCATCAATAACAATTAATTGTGGCAATGATTTGCTTTCATCGATTAAGCGTTTGTACCGTCTGTATACGACCTCTTCCATAGAAGCAAAATCATTTGGCCCTTCCACCGATTTTATATTGTAATGTCTGTATTCCTTTACGTTTGGTTTGGCGTTTTTAAATACAACGCAGGCTGCAACAGGATTTGTACCTTGCAAATTACTATTGTCAAAACATTCAATATGTACAGGATCTTCCGCCAATTGCAAATCTTTTTTCATTGTTCCAAGCAACTGTTCCAACCTAACATTTGGATTTTTTAAAACGGCATGTTTCTCCTTTTCTAATCTGAAATATTTAGCATTTCTCTGAGAAAGTTCAAGCAAATCTTTCTTTTCTCCCCTTTGTGGTATTTTAAAAACCACATTTTCCAAATTAAAATCCAACTTTATCGGAACCAGTATTTCTCTGGAATTACTGAATATTTTTTGCCTGATTTCCACAATTCCAGAAAGCAACAATTCTTCTGGTGATTCATCCAAAACCTTCTTTATTTCCAGAGTAAACGTTTGTATAATTGCACCCTTTATTACTTTTAGATAATTTATAAAAGCAAATTTTTCATCTTCCTCTATTGAAAATACATCAACATCTGTAATATTAGGAGATACAATAGTAGAGCGGCTTTGATATCGGTTTAATGAATCGTACTTTTCCTTTATTTTGCTAGCTTCTTCAAAATTTAAAGATAGGGCCAGTTCTTTCATTATATCTTTTAAATGCTTTATTACTCCAGAAATATTCCCCTTTAAAATGCTATTGATATCCGCAATTCCCTCGTTATACTTTTCTTCCGTAATCAAGCCCTCACAAGGTCCCAAACAGTTTCCAATATGATATTCAAGACAAACTTTATACTTACCATTCTTAATATTTTCCTCAGTCAAATTATAATTACACGTACGCAGTTTATACTCTGATTTAAACAATTCCAACAATGTTCGAACCGTATAAATTGAAGTATATGGTCCGTAATATTTTGAACCATCCCTTTTCAATTCCCGCGTTTTAATAACCCTTGGAAAAGGTTCGTTTTTTATACAAATCCAGGGAAAGCTTTTATCATCTTTGAGTTGAATATTGTACCGTGGTTGGTACTTTTTAATAAGATTATTTTCTAAAAGCAGTGCATCCTGTTCGCTTTGCACTACCATGTGTTTAATGTCGGCTATATTTCGAACCAACATAGAAGTTTTGCGATGATCGTGTGATTTTGAGAAGTAAGAATACACCCTTTTCCTTAAATCTTTAGCTTTTCCAATGTATATTATTTTACCAGAATCATCAAAATACTGATAAATACCGGGCTGGTTTGGAAGTATGGATACCAGTGATTTTAAATAATCAATATTCTTATTTATAGTATTATATTTCAATTACGAGTACTTAACTAAAACCTGAGTCAAATAATTTTTCAACAACCTTTTACTTGGTGTATCAATAAATTCCAAGTCACAAACAAAACTAAAATAAACTTTCCCTACCCCGCACCTTTCAATCATTTTTAAAGCGGCAAGGGCAGTACCGCCGGTGGCAAGCAGGTCGTCATGAACAAGCACAACATCATTTTCAATCAATCCATCGACATGCATTTCAATCCGGTCTTCTCCGTACTCAAGTGCGTAGGTTTCTGTCATTACTTTACCAGGAAGTTTATTTTTCTTGCGGATTGGAACAAATCCAGCATTCAACCGGCTTGCAATTGCCCCACCAAAAATAAAACCGCGTGCTTCCAGTCCAACTACTTTTGTTACCCCTTTATCTTTGAATTCATCGACAATCGAATCAATTACAAAATTGAGTGCCTTTGGGTTTTTTGTCAAAGTTGTAATATCCTTAAAACTAATTCCCAGTTTTGGATAGTCTTGAATTTCCCTTATTTCTTTTTTTAAATCCATTTTAATATTTAAGTTTGTTCCACGTGAAACACTACCTGCCCAACATAACTAAAAGCACATTTATATCAGAGGGCGACACACCGGAAATGCGTTTCGCCTGACCGATTGTTTTTGGGTTAATTTTTTCAAGCTTTTGTCGTGCCTCTGTTGAAACAGATTTTAGTTCAGCATATTTAAACCTGTTTTCAATATTTATATTTTCAAACTTATCCAATTTTTCAGCCAGTATTTTTTCACGGTTAATGTAGCCTTCATATTTAACAATTATTTCTGCACCTTCAATAATTTCCATTCTCCTTTCATTCGGAACCCTTTCCAGAAACGTTTTAAGTGGGGAAATGTGTTCTATTAAATCAAATATTGAAATCTGAGGGCGTAAAATAATGTCGAAAAGTTTTACACTTTGTTTCAATTCCGAAGTCCCTTTCTCCACAAGCAACTGATTTACAAACCTTTGCTTAACACTAAACTTTCTTGTAAAATCAATTATTTCATCAATTAAACTAATTTTTTCCATCAGTAAATTGAGTCGTTCTACAGAAGCTAACCCCAATTTATAGGATTTTTCAGTTAATCGTAAGTCCGCGTTATCCTGACGCAACAAAATCCTGAATTCAGCCCTGCTTGTAAACATTCGGTACGGCTCATCAACTCCTTTTGTAACTAAATCATCTATTAAAACTCCAATGTACGCTTCATTGCGCTTTAATATAAATTGTTCCCCCGGGTTGTAACAATTCAAGTGGGCGTTTATTCCAGCCATCAAACCCTGTGCCCCAGCTTCCTCATATCCGGTCGTACCATTTATTTGTCCTGCAAAAAATAAATTTTTTATAATTTTTGTTTCTAAAGTATGATTGAGTTGAGTAGGTTCAAAATAATCGTATTCTATTGCATAACCTGGACGGAAAATTTTAACATTTTCCAAACCCTTTATTTTTTTTAATCCATTGTATTGAACATCCCAGGGAAGTGATGAAGAAAATCCATTCAAGTAATATTCAATAGTTTTTTCCCCTTCAGGTTCTAAAAACAACTGGTGAGATTCCTTCTCCGAAAAGGTGATAAGTTTCAATTCAATACTTGGGCAATATCGGGGTCCCGTACTTTGAATGGTTCCATCAAACATTGGAGATTCTTCAAAACCTTTTTTTAATTCATCGTGAACATCAATATTTGTATTTGTTATCCAGCACGATCGTTGTTTTAACTTACTTTCTGTTCCCGGTAAATATGAAAACTTATAATATACTACATCACCTTTTTGCTCAACTAAAGAAGTAAAATCAATCGTCCTTCCATCAATACGAACTGGTGTACCGGTTTTCAATCGCCCGGTTTTAAAACCTAACTCAACTAATTGTTCGGATATATTATATGATGCAGCCTCCCCTATTCTGCCACCTTTCATTTTTGCAGAACCAATGTGCATTAGCCCATTTAAAAATGTGCCGTTGGTAAGAATAACTGTTTTGGCTTTAAATTCAATTCCTACCTTTGTTATTACACCTGCAACAGTTTTGTTTTCAATTATAAGCTGCGTAACTGCATCTTGCCACAAATCCAGGTTCTCTATGCTTTCGAGTGTATCGCGCCAAAGTTCAGTAAACCTGAACCTGTCATTTTGCGCACGAGGACTCCACATTGCCGGTCCTTTTGATTTATTAAGCATTCGAAATTGAATAGTTGTTTTATCAGCAATTATTCCAGAATAACCACCAAGCGCATCTATTTCCCGCACTATCTGTCCTTTTGCAATTCCTCCCATTGCAGGATTGCACGACATTTGCGCATATTTGGTCATATCCATTGTAATCAGTAAGGTTTTCGAGCCTAAATTAGCCGCTGCTGCTGCTGCTTCACATCCCGCATGGCCACCCCCTACCACAATAACATCATAAATCGGCATCATATTTCTATCTCTCTAAAGTCAACTTCACTTAAATATAAATCCTCTTTTTCTCTCATTATCTTTTTTTCCTCCTTGGTTTTATCATTGTAGCCCACCAAATGTAACAAACCATGAAATATAACCCTATATAACTCCTTGGTGCAACTTGTTTCAAATTCAACTGCATTTTCTTTTACCCTATCAATGCTTATAAATAAATCGCCTGAAATTACTTCGCCTTCCACATAATTAAAGGTGATAATGTCCGTGTGATAATTATGATTTAAATAATTAATATTGATATCTAACAAATATTTATCTGAACAAAAAATCAATGAAATAATTCCAGTATTTCTTAACTCATTTATTATCAGGTATTTAATGTATTTATAAACGTGAGGTTTACGGAGTTTTAATGGTTTTATGTCCTCGTAAAATATTTCAATTTTGCTCACTTACATTCAATATTTAATTGAACCTGATTTCCTTTTTCATTATATTCAATTTTATCCGACAAATTTTTAATAATAAAAATACCCCTACCCGATTCCTTTTTAATGTTTTCTTTTAGTGTTGGATTTTCTACCTTTTCAATATCAAAACCATCTCCTTCATCGTCAATTTGTATATTCATTTCCTCACTGCTACAATCAATAATTATCGAAACCTGCTTTTTTAAATCGTTTTTATTGCCATGTTTTATTGAATTCATAACCGCTTCAGAAATACACAAGAATATTCTATTGAAATATTTTTTATCTAATTTATATTCATTAAAGATGCTAATTAGAAAATCTTCAACTTTTTTTAATTCTGCAACATCTGATGTAATCACTAGAATTTTAGGAATCCTGATTATCAAAACTTTATTCTATATTTTTTAGGTACTGTTTATATTTGTTATTATAAAAATTATGCAATTTATGAGAATTTTTGTTTAAATATTCGATGCTAAAATTGTCTTTCTGTTTATACTCAAAAAACTTAATCGGGTTACTGTAAAATTCATCCGCAGTTTCCGACTCTCTTTTATCTTCAAAATCCCTCTCCATTTCAGCCTTTTCAGCTTGTAATAAACGAGTTGTAATTTGGTTTTGTCTTGCTATGGTTTGAGCGTTTATTGATTTATTCATCAACTCTTTACGGTTTTGTTCCAGCATATTATCAATTTGCTTCAACTGTTGTTTAGCATCACTTCCAACACTTCCGTTATTCATCATGTCGCGAAGCATTTGTTGCATCATTTCGTGTTGCATCAAACTCTGTCCCATTTGTTTACCCATATTTTGAGGGTTACCATTCTTCATTTGTTCAATCATTTGCTGCAATTGCTGTTTTATGCTTTC
>JBBQPP010000241.1:0-6320 GCA_038217255.1 Bacteroidales bacterium
TATATTTGCCCCGCTTTAAAAAAAAGAAGCCACTCCCTGCCTCCGCAAAGGAGAGGAGTTAAGAAAAGATTAAAGTTGGAATGGAATTTAAAAAGAAAATATCGAAAAAGGTAGTTTTAAAACTGGCACTTTTTGTGGCTGTCATTGGTCTGGCTACTTTGTTCGATCATTATTTTGATAAAAACACGGCTGAAGCAGAAGAAATTGAAGCCAGTTCTTCAAAAGAAAATAAGGAGCAGAAAACGATACTTTTGATTAGCCAAACTCCCAATTTCGGGGTAAAATCCATTGCTGAAAAAACAATTCCAAGAAAACTCCAACTTAAATCGCAGGATAAATTCATCCAAAAATACTATCAGTTAAGAAATTACCAGGTTTTAAAGGCCGAAGTGCAAACACAAACCACCCCCCTTATCAGCACTTATCATTACCTGGTTTTCAAAAACTATTTTTATTCTGTCCCCGACGATATTCCGTTAAATTCGTAAAATCCTCGTACTTTTTTTGTACCTGGCGGGGATAGGAACCCAATAATTATGGGGTTTCCAAATCCTTGAAATTCAATATTATTGTTGCAAATCAACAAAAATTTCAAAAAATTATATTCAAATTTTAATCATTAAAAAACTAAGTTAAAATGCAAAACAAAGGCGTAATTTTTACATTCGCTATTCTTTTGGCTGCAGTTTGTGTTTACCAGTTATCTTTTACCTGGAAATCAAAACAAATTGAAAAGCGAGCCATTGAATATGCACAAGGTAATCCTGACAAAGAAGATCATTACCTTGATTCTGTTTCGGGAGAAGTTGTTTACAACTTTCTTGGCCTGAAAAAATTTACTTACAAAGATGTTAAAGAGCTAGAAATCAATTTGGGGCTCGATTTAAAAGGTGGAATGAACGTTACCCTGGAAATTTCTGTGATCGATTTGATCAGGGCAATGTCTGATTACAACACCGATTCAACATTTAATGCAGCTTTGGTAAGGGCAACCCAACTTCAGCTTAGCAGCCAGAAAGATTTTGTAACCCTTTTTGGACAGGCATTCCAGGAAATTGACCCTAATGCAAAAATGGCTTCCATTTTTAATACAATGGACCTTCGCGACAGGGTTAACTTTAACTCTACAAATGCCCAGGTACTTGATGTAATCAGAAAAGAAACCGACGCGGCTATCGACAACTCGTTCAACATCCTGCGTACCCGTATCGACCGTTTTGGTGTTGCTCAGCCTAATATTCAGCAATTGCAAACCAAAGGACGTATTTTGGTTGAACTACCTGGTGTAAAAGATCAGGCAAGGGTGCGCAATTTGTTGCAGGGGACTGCACAGCTCGAATTCTGGGAAACTTACGAAAATCAGGAAGTGTACCAGTACCTGTTGGCTGCTAACCAAAAAATCAAAGATATGCAGGGAACCACAACTACTGCTGCAACAACGGATTCGTTAAATACAGCAGCGACTGAAGTGGCTCCTGCCGATACTGCAAAAACTGAAAGTTCACTTTTGGAAGAAATGGCTGGCGCAACGAGTACTGATTCATCAGCAGTAGATAACATGGCAGATTTCAAAAAGGAATATCCACTTTTTGCCTTGTTAAATCCAAGTACCGATCAAAGCGGGCAGTTGTTCCCGGGGCCAGTTGTTGGTATGGCTCATTTCAAAGATACAATTCAGATAAATAAATATTTGCACCTACCTCAGATAAGAAATATATTCCCTCAGAATATGATTTTCCGCTGGACTGCAAAACCTACTGGTCAGAATGGAAATTATTACCGGTTGATTGCATTAAAAGTAACTTCGCGCGATGGACGTGCACCGCTTGATGGAGACGTTATTACCGATGCCCGTCAGGATTTCGACCAAATGGGTTCGAACCCTGAGGTTGCCATGAGCATGAACAGCGAAGGCGCAAAAACCTGGCAGCGAATGACAAAGGAGAATATTGGTAAATCAATTGCAATTGTCCTTGATGATTATGTTCGTTCGTTTCCAACCGTGCAAAATGAGATTTCGGGAGGCCGTTCAAGTATTACCGGTTTGGAAAGTATTGAAGAGGCGAAAGACCTTGCAAACGTTTTAAAATCGGGTAAAATGCCGGCACCAGCGCGAATTGTTGAAGAACAGGTTGTTGGACCTTCTCTTGGTAGAGAATCTATCCGTGCGGGTATGATGTCATTTGCTGTGGCTTTTGTAATGGTACTTGCCTATATGTTGTTCTTTTACAGTAAAAAAGCTGGTCTTACGGCAAACATCGCCCTTTTGGCAAACTTGTTTTTCCTGATCGGGATTTTAGCTTCGCTGGGTGCTGTTCTTACCTTACCTGGTATTGCAGGTATTGTGTTAACAATGGGTATGGCGGTTGATGCCAACGTTATTATTTACGAAAGGATACAGGAGGAAATACGGGCTGGAAAAGGAATTAGCCTTGCAATTTCCGACGGTTATAAAAATGCCTATTCAGCTATTATTGACGGTCAGGTTACCACACTTATTACTGGTATTGTACTTTATTTATTTGGATCAGGCCCTATCAAAGGTTTTGCAACCACTTTAATGGTTGGTATTGTAACTTCATTGTTTACAGCAATTTTTATTACCCGTTTGATTTTCGAATGGCAATTGAAAAAAAGCAAAAAGATTACTTTTACTTCGAAAATTACTTCAAGCTGGCTGGTCAACCCAAAAATAAAATTTCTTGATAAACGCAGAATTGCCTATGTCATTTCAGGTACACTCATCACGCTTTCGCTTATTTCGTTTGTTGTTCGCGGGTTCAATCTTGGAATCGATTTTCAGGGAGGACGAACATACACAGTAAAATTTAACGAGGAAGTAAAAGTAGGTGATGTTCAAAAAGCGTTAGCTTTAGAATTTGGTGTTCCACCCGAAGTTAAAACTTTTGGTTCCAACAACCAGGTTCGCATCACAACAAAATATAAAATAGCCGAATTGTCGGAAAGTGTTGACAACGAGGTTGATATGGCACTTTATGATGGTTTGGTAAAGGGTGGTTTTCTTGCAAATGTGGACTACAAGGATTTTTCCGAAAACTATCGCACAAGCTCGCAAAAAGTGGGACCAACCATTTCCGATGATATTAAAAAGGATGCAATAATTGCAATCACAATTGCCTTAATTGCAATCTTCCTGTACATTATGGTTCGGTTTAGCGATTGGAGATATGGTTTAGGCGGGGTATTGTCGCTTGCTCACGATACAACTATCACTCTTGGTGTATTTTCCATGTTCCATGGAATATTGCCATTTTCGCTTGAAATCGACCAGGCGTTTATTGCCGCAATCCTTACCGTGATTGGGTACTCGATAAACGACACAGTAATTGTTTATGACCGTATCCGTGAATACTTGCATATCCATCCAAAACGCAATTTGAAAGTTAACATGGATGAGGCAATGAACCACACTTTGCGACGTACATTAAATACATCGCTTACTACACTGGTGGTATTATTAATCATCTTTATTTTTGGAGGAGAAAATATCCGCGGATTTGTTTTTGCACTTCTCATTGGTATTGGCATTGGTACTTACTCATCAATATTTGTTGCTACACCAATTGTTTATGAAGCTTCAAAAAGATTTAAAAAAGTTGTTGCTAAATTAGCGTAACCAACTGTTATAAAATGATTTGAAAATGGCTGTCTCCACTTGGGGCGGCCATTTTTTTATAGATACCCGATACATGATACAGGATTTTAGAAGCCAGTTGCAGGATGAAGGAAGCCAAAAGTCAGATGCTTTGAGTTTAACCCCAAACTTCAAACCTGAACCCTGAACCCTGCAACTTGCAACAATTTTCCTACAACCCCAACTTCTTTTTAAATCTTTTTATGAGATAATCCACAACTCAATTTGTATATTTGTCGCCTTAATACAATGGCAATGGTAAACTATATTTTATTTATAAGCGGTGGCGAAATTGTTTTGGTAATGCTTTTGGCACTTCTGTTTTTTGGGTCGAAAGCAATTCCTGATATAGCCAAAACACTGGGAAAAGGGATGCGCGAGTTTAAAAAAGCGACAAACGAAATACAACGCGAAATCAATGACTATTCTTCTGATATTAAAAAAGATTTGGATGAGATTTCAAGTACTGTAAACAAGCAGGCAAAGGAGATTAAAAAAGAAATGAATGAAGTATCTGAATCGGTGAGCAAGGATGCAGACGAGGCTACAAAAGAGATCAAAGAAAAATATGACGATTAATTGAAATCCTTCAACCCAAAACCCAAACTCACTTTAGAACCAAGTTCATAATTTCAATTATTGCAACTCACATTTGATTAAAGCTGAAAACATAAAAAAATCGTTCGGCGCCCTTGAGGTTCTTAAAGGGATAACCCTTGAAATCCCCATGGGGAAAATTTATTCAATTGTGGGGGCCAGCGGTGCCGGAAAAACAACACTCCTGCAAATTCTCGGTACACTGAGCAAGCCCGACAGCGGCAGTATTTACTTCAACGGCAGGAATATTTCCACCTTTAACGAAAAGGAAATTTCAGCTTTCCGAAACAAGGAAATTGGTTTTGTTTTTCAGTTCCATCATCTTTTACCCGAATTTACTGCCCTCGAAAATGTTTGTATCCCAGCCTTCATTGCAAAAAAATCAAAACCTGAAGCCGAGAAAAAAGCGCTTGAATTACTGAAATATCTAGGCCTTTCTGATCGGAAAGAACATAAACCATCGGAACTTTCGGGTGGCGAAAAACAGCGGGTTGCTGTTGCCCGTGCATTGATCAACAATCCATCGGTAGTTTTGGCCGACGAACCTTCCGGCAATCTCGACTCTGCCAACCGCGACGAATTGCACGAACTGCTTTTCAAACTGCGCGACGATTTTGGCCAAACTTTTATCATTGTTACCCATGATGATAATTTTGCCGAACGCTCAGATAAAATTATTCATATCAAAGATGGTATTATTGCCGTTTAAGAAGAACCGTTCTTTTTCTTCCGGAACTGTTCTATTGATACTACCCGTCAAGCGGTTCAAAACAGCTAGACGGATTTAAGAAACTCAGTTTTTCGTGAATGATTAGAAGTTATCCGAAATATGAACAATCAAGAATCACTGAAAGTTATAAAAGCTTTTTTAGATGAAAAGGCAATCAAATACAACCAGCCATTTTTTATTGAAACGGATCCAATTCAGGTTCCAAAGAATTTTTCAGGGAAAGAAAATATTGAAATTGCAGCATTTCTAACAGCCACAATTGCCTGGGGAAACCGGCTTTCGATTATAAAAAATGCTACAAAATTGATGGCGTTGATGGAAAATGAACCCCATGATTTTGTTTTGAACCACTCCGCTACCGACCTGAAAATCCTTGAAAAATTTGTGCACCGCACTTTTAATGGCAGCGACTGTATTTATTTTGTCCGTTCGCTAAAGAATATTTACCAAAATCACAGTGGATTACAAACGGTTTTCGAAAATGGTTTTCGAAAAGAAAACGAAATAAAATCGGCATTGTCGGAATTCTACAACGTGTTTTTTGAAATAGCTGGCGAACGCAGCCGGAAACACGTTTCGAATGTTAAAAAAGGCGCATCGGCAAAGCGCTTAAACATGTTTTTGCGTTGGATGGTCCGCAAAGATAAAACCGGTGTTGATTTTGGTTTGTGGAACGGAATTCCTCAATCCGATTTGCTCCTCCCACTCGACATACACACCGGAAATGTTGCCCGAAAATTAGGCTTGCTCCAACGCAAATCAAACGACTGGAAAGCCGTGGAAGAAGTTACCCAAACCCTCCGCGTATTCGATCCCGCCGACCCGATAAAATACGATTTTGCACTTTTTGGGCTGGGGGCATTTGAGAAGTTTTAAATGCCGAATTACATTTTTAGTTTTGATATTATGTTTATTTTTAATCCACCAAAAAACAATAAAAAATGGAACATTCAACTTTGAAAAAATTCAAATCAAACAAATTATTAAGAACTTGGCTGAACTGTAAATTGAAAGGTGCGTTTATCCCGCTGTTTTGGGCAGATAAACGCACGTAAAAGTGATGACAAAGTGGAAATAAACACAGTTAAATTATATTAAACGTTACCTGCAAAAGAAACGACAATGAGACAAATAATCATATCGACAATAGTATTGACACTTTTATTGGGTTGTAATAACAAGCGTAAAAAGGAAAATATGACTGTTAGCGAAGAAAAGTCTGAGCAGATAAATTCTGACTTTCAAAAATACATATCGACTCTTGACCAAATTCCACTTCCTTTAGAAACAAATGCATTAGGACAGCTCCCTGAATTATCAAAAAATTACGATAAGCTT
>JBBQPP010000242.1:0-6284 GCA_038217255.1 Bacteroidales bacterium
CGCATTAGCGATTTAACCGAAAGCCTCAATAAATTTCAATCGTTAAAATCTGCTTTTAACATTGATTTTGATTCACTTTTGTCGATTATACAGGGGAAAGAACCCAGTTTTCAAAAACGTTTTTTAATTCAGATTGGCGAAAAAATAAGAAAGGTGGAGGTAACAGAAATTGCCTATTTTTATTCACTCGATAAAGGAATTTATCTAGCAACTTTTGAAGGAAAATCGTATCCGGTTGAATTTACTCTGGATAAATTGGAAACACTTGTAAATCCTGAATCATTTTTCCGGATAAACCGTAAATTTTTGGTGAATATGGAATCTATTTCAAAAATGGTGGCTTATTCAAGAGGGAGGGTAAAACTGGAACTCAAACCAAAGCCTGAAGATGATTTTGATACAATTGTGAGCATCGATAGGTCAGGGGATTTTAAACATTGGCTAAACAGTTAGCTTTTGTTGGTAATGTAACTCCCATTCGTTTCTTAACAATCGTCATTCAATCCCAAATTATACACCTTCAATCCTACAATTCTCGTCTTCGTCAATTTTCATTTCCTAAAATACAAGGCAGTAGGTAGTTTTGTTTCAATATGTTGAAGTAAAGATTATCGCCAAAAATTACAATTTAAAATATGAAATCATGAAAACAATACTTATTGTTTTGTTCTGTCTTACCACCCAGTATTTCAGTATTGCTCAAAATCCGGGTTTTATTAAAGGCGATGAAAATTTTAAGTTGCCCCTTGCATTTCACAAAACTGATACAGTTCTTGTAATTTCGCCCAATTCCTACCCAATGACTGACAATGCCAAAAACGACATTGAAAATTATGTTTTTTGGGATAAATGGCAAAAAAAACCTTGTTATTCCTATAAAACAGAATCGGAAGTAACAGCAAACGATTTACAGAAACACCTCCAGTTTTATGGACCGTTTGATCAATTCCAAAATCCTGATTTTCTAAACATCCCTATTAAACAAGTTTTAAACGGGTTTGCTTTCAACGACCAAATATTTGACCAAAAGGGTGATGCATTTTTTTACATAAGCGACAGCGCAACAAGTTTTTATACCTGCAAGAACTCTGGGAAGTGTTTTAATCAATACAGAATTTATGGCGCTGGCCTTTACCAGTTGAATATTTTTAGGGACGATGATTTTGTTCTGACAGGTTTTTCGTCAGATAAGGAAAAGAAAGATTCGATCAATTACCTAGATAAACTGCGTGCGTCCTATTTTGAAAACTTTTCAACGCGCTATTTTGATTTTAAAATTGCCAAGTCGCTCAACCGAGATTCTATTGAACGAATCATTACAACTGAAATGGATACATACGTTGATTCTTTGTGCAGTTCCTTGGAGTCAGATAATGCAAAAATTGAACGGATAACCACCTACATTTATGCAAACCGAATGGATTTGCAGACCTTTATTGCCGCGCCACCTGGAATGACGGTTTATGGAAAATCAGTTGGCAATATCAACCACCTTTCCAGTTTTGATAAGGCAACATTTAGGCACGAGACATCGCACACCTTTATTGGTTGGACAGTTGGGTTGAACCCACATGATTTTTTTATGGAAGGTTTTGCAGTATTTAATGAATACTTTTTCAATCCCGAAGCATTTAAAAAAGATTTGGAGATAGTGAAAGATAATCCTAAACTCTTAACAATGGATTTGATTTACAAGCAAAACTATTTTTTCGACAATTCCTTGAATTACCCAATTGCAGGGGCTTTCACAAAATTTATTGTTGATAGGATAGGTATTTCTGCATTTAAAAAAGCTTATGCCTCTAACCAGATTGAAGAATATTTGGTAAAGAAAACAGGTAAAAACATGGAGCAAACAATTATAGCATTTCAAAACTATTCGATTAAGCATTTTGAGAAATAGTAATGAGAAAAACATTTAAACAAATGGTGATAATTTTATCAGTAGTGTCATTGGGAATTGTGCTTTCATTTTTTGGCGCAATATGGTATGTCAGCAAAGGAAAGCCCCAGTCTTTCCAAGATAAAAACGGGAATCCATTAGAAGGAAGCATTTCCGAAAAAGCATTTGTTACCATTGGTGGGATTAAACAAGGAATGTTTATCGTTGGAAAAGATATAAATAATCCGGTTCTGCTTTATGTTCATGGAGGACCCGCATTCCCTAATTATTTCTTGGTAGAAAAATACAAACCTGTTCTTGAAGATAATTTCATGGTTTGTTATTGGGAACAACGCGGGGGAGGACTTTCCTACAATCCCAATATTCCCATTGAATCCATGACATTCGAACAGCTTACATCAGATGCTATTGAAGTAAGCAACTATTTACGTGAGCGGTTTGGGAAAGAAAAAATTTACCTCATGGCTCACTCCGGTGGAACTCCAATTGCAATTCAGGCGGCTGCCAAAGCTCCCCAGCTTTATCATGCTTATATCGGCATAGCGCAAATAACAAACCAGGCGGAATCGGAAAAAATTGCATATCGATATATAATTGAACAATACAGAGAAATGGGGAACAAAAAGGCATTGGAAGAACTCGCAAAATTTCCAATTTCAATTTCGGACACCTTTTTATTGCCATTTTTCAAATCGATGATTCGCGATAACTCAATGCACGAACTTGGTATTGGTACAATGCGAAATATGAAATCTGTTTTTTTTGGTGTTTTTATCCCGGTATGGACCTGCAAGGCATATACAATTAGAGAGAAAATGAATATTTGGAAATCGAAATTTACATTTATCAAAAAGTCCAAATTCATCGATCAGCTTTTTACTATGGATATCCCAACGCTTATTCCGAAACTTGACATCCCTGTTTATTTTTTAAGTGGCAAATATGATTTAACCGTTAATGTAAACCTTTCGAAAACCTACCTCGAAAACCTACAGGCTCCCGTAAAAGGATTTTATACTTTCGAATATTCGGCTCATAGTCCGATTTTTGAAGAACCTGAAAAAGTCACGAAAATATTACTGACAGATGTTATGACGGGAAATAACACTTTAGCTGATAAAAAATAACATACGAAAACTATGAGAATATTATTTTTGATAATAGTATTGCTACACGGACTTATCCATTTACTTGAATTTGTAAAAGCCTTCGGCTTTCAGGAAGTTAAAGAGTTGACTCTTTCCATTTCAAAACCGATAGGAATAGTGAGATTTTACTTACAGTGAATTAGAATACAAAAGTGTTAAGTATAATCTGACAAGTATTGAAGACTAACATTAACAATGCTATTTTCAAGACTTTTCATAACTCGTAGGGAATACCTTCCACTAATAGCAGTGTCCAATTCATTTAAAGACTGAATCAAGTCATTCAACCTGCAATTAAACACACTCAGCATTTTTAAATTTCCTAACAGGTTTTATCAAATTAGATTTGCTTTCAGAATCTAAAATCAAAAAAAAAATGAAAGATTTAAAAAAAACAAATCCAGGCATTCATAAGCAATTTCGTTTGCAAAATGTGATCAAGAATACAGCAATATTAATTTTAGCTGTCGTTGCATTTAACTCTAACCTGTATTCGCAATCATTAACTCAGACAGTAAGAGGCAAAGTGTATGATAACACAACGCAGGAAACTTTGCCATTTGCAACAATAATGGTTCAGAATACCGATCCTTTAATTGGTGCGATTACCAACGGAGAAGGAGACTTTATCCTTCAAAACGTAACTGTAGGAAGAATAGATATCAGGGTTGATATGCTGGGTTACGACAGTTATGTTATCAATGAACTACTTGTAATTTCAGGCAAAGAACTGGTTTTGAATATTGGTTTGCAGCAAAGCAATACTGAATTAAACGAGGTAGTAGTAAGAGTGAGCAAAGAATCCCCGCTCAACTCAATGACCTCATTAAGTGCAAGACAATTTACAGTAGAAGAGACACAGCGTTATGCCGGTGGATTGGATGATCCTGCCCGATTGGTGTCTTCATTTGCCGGGGTTGCATCTCCGTCGGTTGGCAGCAGCGGTATTTCGGTGAGGGGCAATAATCCGGCTGGACTTTTATGGCGAATCGAAGGTGTTGAGGTTCCAAATCCGAATCATTTTGCAGATTTAACCATTGCAGGAGGGGGAATGTTAACTGCAATTAGCAGCCAGATGATGGGAAACAGCGATTTTTTTACCGGCGCTTTTCCGGCAGAATATGGTAACGCGTCATCCGGCGTTTTTGATATTAAACTAAATTCAGGGAACAGTTCAAAACGGCAATACACCTTGCAAGCCGGACTTCTTGGAACGGATTTCGCGACACAGGGGCCATTTGTTAAAGGAAAAAACGCAACATACAATATGAACTACCGGTATTCGACAATGGCTCTTGTTGCCCCGGTTTTACCCGATGATGCCGGCGTTCTTAAATATCAGGATATCTCTTTTAAAACCAATTTTCCAACCAAAAAGTCGGGTACATTCTCCTTTTGGGGGATTGGAGCCCTCGACGGAGTTGATATGGTTGCTATTGATAGCACAGACTGGAAAACAAATACCGACAGGGACAATTCTCAAACTTCGCTAAATATGTTTGCCACAGGTTTCTCCCACAAAATAAGTGTCAACTCATCCGCATTCCTGAATTCAACAATTTCGGCTTCAGGAAATGGGGTGTCATTTCGTGAGCAACGTTTGGATTTCAATTTGCAGCCCCGTCCTCAGTCAAAAGCCGAAAATCAATTGTATCGGGTTGCAATTCAGTCGAACATCAGCAAACGTTTTGGAACAAAACACAGTAATAAAACCGGATTTAATTTTCAGTATTTAAGTTACAATCTCGATATTCAGCAATCGCTTTCCGAAGGAACTCCACTGGTTCAACTTGCAAATCAGAAAGGAAATTCCGGCTTGCTGCAGGTTTATACCCAATCGAAAATCAATGTGTTGCCCAAATTAACTTTAAATTTGGGCTTAAATACGCAATATTTTTTATTGAATGATAACTTATCAATTGAGCCGCGGGTCGGAATTAAATATGACCTTAACGATAGTCACAAATTTGCATTTGCGTACGGTGTGAATAGCCGAATTGAGCAACTTCCTGTATATTTTACCGAAGCTTCAGGGAGTCACCCGAACAAAGATCTGGAATTTATGAAATCATCACAGTATGTTTTCTCATATGCTGCAAAATTAAGCGATAAAATGCGTTTCACTGTTGAGCCTTATTTTCAGAAACTTAACAATGTTCCTGTTGCGCCCGATGGTTACATTTCAACATTGAATAACGATAATGCCCTGTTTTTCAGTGAAATTCTTTGCAGTGATGGAACAGGCAGAAATATCGGAATTGATTTTACTTTGGAGAGATTCCTGCATAAAGGTTTTTACTATATGCTCACGGCATCTTTTTATGATTCGAAATACACCGCGGCTGATGGAATTGAACGAAATACACGCTACAACAAAAATTATGTATTTAATATAGTTGCTGGTAAAGAATGGAATATTGGAAAAAACAAGAATAAAATACTTGGCGTAAATGCCAGGTGTAATTACTTGGGGGGAAATCGTATTGAGCCGGTTGATCAGGAACTTTCCGTTCAGAGAAAAAAAGTGGTATATGGCGAAACAGTTGGCAATTTGGCTTTCGAAGAAAAATTTGCCGACATTCCTGTTTTTTCGTTTGCCATCTCATACCGTAAAAATAAACCAGGCTATTCATCAGTGTGGTCGTTACAAATATTGAATGCAACAAAATCGCAGGAGTTTGCAGATAATTACTACAATTTTAAAACAGGTGGTATCGACACCAAATATGAAGGGATAATGATACCTAATATCAGCTATAAAATCGAGTTTTAAAATTAATATTGCTGAATTATTTTCTTTCATAAATTCGCAAAACAAAAGAGTAAAACTATCACCATGGATTTAGAAAAAAGAAGAGCAGAAAATGAAAAGAATTTAACCCGTCGTTTGGAGGCGGAGATAAAAAAAAGTGAGCTTGCTACCAGGGAGCTGCAGGAGCAACGTGCGCTGCTGAAAAGCATATTGAAAAACCTTCCCGGTGCAGCCTATCGATGCCATTTCGACGAGCATTACACAATGAAGTATATAAGCGAAAAAATCTTTGATATTTCCGGGTACCACGCATCCGAATTCATTGAAAATTCGAAGAAAACTTTCGCGTCAATAATTCACCCGGACGATCAGGCCTTTTGCAGGAATAGTATTCTTGATGCCACCAAAGAGAAAAGGCATTGCGAATTTGAGTACAGGCTTATTCATAAAAACGGACTGGTTGTTTGGGTAAGCGAAAATG
>JBBQPP010000243.1:0-6280 GCA_038217255.1 Bacteroidales bacterium
CCGTAAAGCTTCCACCGGATTCCTCGTAGCCGCCCTCTCTCGCCTTAGGCGAGACCAACTCACTGCAAACTTTATTCATATCTCAAACTTTCTACAGGGTTTCTACTTGCTGCTTTCCACGATTGAAAAGAAACCGTTACCAACGCCACCCCCAATGCCAGCAAACCTGCCAGAGCAAAAATCCACCAGCTCAAATTGGTTTTGTAGGCGAAGTTTTCGAGCCATTTATTCATTGCGAAATATGCAATTGGTGTTGCGATTAAAAATGCAAGGAATACCCATTTTACAAAATCCCGGTTCAGCAGAACAAGTATTTCAGTGATTTTTGCACCGTTTACTTTGCGGATACCGATTTCTTTAGTCCTATTTTTTGTAGAGTAAGAAATTAATCCAAATAATCCGAAAGCAGTAAGAAAAATACTGATGAGTGAAAAGAATCGAATCATTGTTGCTGTTTTTGCATGTTTAATATGAAGCGATTCGAACTTATCTTTTATAAAATCATAATCAAATGGCCTGTCGGGGAAAAAGGTTTGCCACTTGTTTTGTATTGCACTAATAGTTTGAGGAAAGTTATTTGGGTCAAGCCTTAACTGTAGTACCTGGCCATAGCTGTAAGGATAATAGCTAATTGGATATATAGTTATTGGTTTTACCCTATTGCTAAAAGGTTCGTTATAGAAGTCGGCAACTACTCCTGAAATGGTCTTATTTGGCTCTTTAGCCGAAAGTGGTTTGCCGATTGGATCAACAATACTATTACTTTTAATATAAGTTTCGTTGACAATTACCTTATTTTTATTCGAATTGAAATCAGTTGTGAAATCTTCTCCATATATTAACGATAAGTTGTGAGTTGTAATAAAATCATTATCAACTGCGTACAATGTTTGTTTGCTGTGATCTTCATATTCTCTTACAATACCAGTTAAATAGCTACTGGCAGATATTGTTCCGGCAGCAATATTAGGTAGCGAGATAATTTCGTCCTTAAAAGCTTTAAGTTTTTCAGTTGGAAGGTTATTCGCTCTAATTTCAATAAGGTTATTGTCGATATTTGCGGTTTTTGCGATGTAACTTAGTTGTTTGGAGTAAACAATCGCCCCTACGATTAAAATGATTGATATAATAGTTTGCACAACAACCATCCCATTAGTGAATTGTGTTTTTCGGTGCGGAATAAAATGTCTATTCAAAAGAGTTAATGGCTGCTGTTTCAGCTTGAAGAATAAATAAACCGATGGAATAATTGTAAGTAGTACCATCAAAACGAAATAGTATAATAGTACCCACTTACTAAATAAAAAGTTGGAGGTAACGTGTGCATCGAATATTGAATTAAAGGTTGGCATCATTACTATTACAAGACCAATTGAGAATAAAAATCCAATCAGGATGGTCATGCTGGTCTCAAAAAATAAATGAAAACGTAATTGTGCTTTATCTGCTCCTAACAATGATTGGAGCCCAATACTTTTTTCACTTTTTAATAATTGAGCCATGTACATGTTGATATAATTAAAACATGATATGAGAAGAATACAAAGGGCCGCAAGCATTCCAATGTTTATAAATGATTTATCACGATGAACAATGAATTTCCATGCTTGTAGTATCTCAGAGGTATCGTAGTATGCTTCTGAAATTGGTTGTAGATAATATTGACATTCCTCGGATAAACGTGGCAATAATTCTTTATCCTTCTTCATTTTTGAAAGAATTTTTTCTTTAGAGCTTTCTTTGTCGAGCCTAACGAAAGTCACTCCGCCCCGGAAGGTTTTGTTATTGATAGGAAGTAGAATATCGTATTTAAGAAATGATTGAGTGGCTGAATTGTCAATTATTGACGTGATTGTAAAATTAGATTCACCTTGTAATGTGGAAATTGAAAATGATTGTCCTAATACATCTGTTATGCCAAATACTTTCAATGCAGTTTGCATTGAAATAGCTGCCTCATTAGGCGATGATAAGGTTTGAGGAATGTCTCCGGCAATTAAGGGAATTGGGAAAAATTCTGTAATGCTTGTATCTGCACAAAGTAAAAGCATTTGTGTCGATTGGAATTCCTCTGCTCTAAAAACAGAGTTCCAACTTATATCCTGAAAACGGCAATAATTTTCAATTTCAGGATAGCGCTCTTTTAAAATCGGCTGAAGTTCAGACCTTATGTGCAGCGTTTTTTCATCACTGGCAATGTTTGTAGGATTATCACTTTGGAGTAAAAAAATACGATCGTTATCTACACTTCCAACAGAAATTTGCCATTCATTAATAATGAAAGCAATAAACAAATTAATACAGGCAAGTCCGATTGCGAGACTTGAAATGGAAATAACAGAATAAATCTTGTTTCTTTTCCACTTACGAATAATCAAGTTGAAATTGGTTCTAATTATCATCGTTTTTGGTTTTACTTAAGACATTTTCAATTATTCATTCTTATTTAAATGTTGTCAAATATTTATTCATACCTCAACGCCTCCAAAGGATTCCTCGTAACTGCCCATCATCTTTACTCTTTCACATTTGGCAGCACAATTCACAAAGTTTTGTTAAAGTATTTCCACCATCGGCTCATTCACGCTTTCTGTCAACACCTGCCCATCGAACAAATTAATTACGCGGTGGGCAAAACCGGCGTCGTGCATCGAGTGGGTAACCATTATTATGGTTGTGCCTTCCTGGTTGAGTTGTGTGAGCAGATTCATCACTTCCAGACCGTTTTTCGAGTCAAGGTTTCCGGTGGGCTCATCGGCTAAAATCAGTTTTGGATTTGCAACTACCGCCCGCGCAATGGCCACACGCTGCTGCTGTCCGCCCGAAAGTTGCTGCGGAAAGTGTTTTGCCCTGTGTCCAATTTTCATGCGTTCCAGCACTTTTTCAACCATCGCCTTTCGCTCGCTGGTTTTCAGTTTCAGGTAAATCAACGGCAACTCAACATTCTCGAAAACGTTTAATTCGTCAATCAAATTAAAACTCTGGAATACAAAACCGATGTTCCCTTTTCGCATTTGTGTGCGCTGGCGTTCTTTATAACCACCCACTTCTGTGCCATCAAAAAAATAGTCGCCGCCACTGGGGTTGTCGAGCATCCCGATAATGTTCAGTAAGGTCGATTTCCCGCAACCGGACGGTCCCATAATCGCAACAAATTCGCCTGATTTTACATGAATTGATACTTCGTTCAGTGCGAACGTTTCCACTTCCTCAGTCCGGAAGATTTTTGTAAGTTTTTCTGTTTTTATCATTATTAGCCCCCTCTGATAATAGCCCCCTATAACTCCCCCGAGGAGGATAAGAAAGCTGCGTTTATATAATTATTATTTCAAATACTCTTTATAGATTATCTAAGATTATTTCTTCAATCCCCTCTCCTACCTTTGGAGAGGGCTAGGGAGAGGCTTCTTCCTACTTCAGCACCAACCTATCATTCTCCCCAAACAAATCGTAACCCGATGTAATTACTTTATCGCCCGCTTCAAGCCCTTCCAGCACTTCGTAATACTGCGGATTTTTGCGGCCAATGCGAATTTCGCGTTTTGTGGCAAAATCGCCGCTGGGGTCCAAAATATAAATCCATTGTCCACCTGTACTGTTAAAAAATCCTCCAAGGCTCACAAGCATCGATTTTTCAGGCTGCCCCAGTTGCAGGTTGATGTAATAAGTTTGCCCTGTGCGAATATTATCTGGTCGCTCATCGGTAAAGACAAGGTCTATTTGGAATTGTGAATTTCGAACTTCCGGATAAACTTTTTTTACAATTAAATTAAACAAGCTGTTTTGTCGTTCGAACGTTGCCAAAAGGCCCTGTCTTACCCTATCGATATAATGTTCGTCAATAAGGGCTTCAATTTTATAATCGGTTAAAACATTGATTTGCCCAATACGTTGTCCCTGACCAATACTTTGTCCAATCTCCGCATCCAGCATTCCAAGCTGCCCATCCACAGGAGCTTTTAAATTCAGGTTATCAAGACGTTGACGAACCAGTACCAACGTTTGATCCATTTTTTCCAATTCCTTTTCCAATTGATTCATTTCAGTAATACGAATCATGGAATCATTCTGCATCTTTAATTTATTAATTTCCAATAGCTGTAAAGCATAATCATAATCCTCTTTGGCTTGCAGATAGACCTCCTTCGAAACTAGTTCATCATTGTACAATGCATTTTGTTGTTCATAGTTCCTTTTCTTTTTAATAATGTCAAACTCGGAGTTTAGCAGCAAGCGTTTCGAATCAATCAATGCATTTTCAAAACTAATACGGGTTTGGCGCAAATAATTTTGTTTTTGAGCTAAGTTCGATTCGCTGTTCATAATATCCATGTAAACTGTCCGATTTTCAAGTACCAGTATTACATCTCCTTTATTTACTTTGGCGCCTTCTTCAATTAGTATTTCTTCAACTCTTCCGCCCTCTTCAGCGTCAAGATAAATGGTTGCAATGGGTTCGACCGTTCCGTTGGTACGAATAAAATCATCAAAGTCCCCGTACTTAACTTCTTCAATTGTAATCTTATCTTTTTCAACCCTCAACGAAGATACGTTTGAGTCTTTTATGATTTTCACCAGCAGAAAAATCAAAATAATCCCACCAACCGCATATAAAATATGCTTTGGTCGGATACCTTTTTTCTTTTCTATTTTTTTATCCATTCCCATATCTGAGTCTTTTTATGATTTACGTGTTTATGTCTATTCTATTAATTTTCTGAAAGGTTAATTACAGGTTTCCCCATGTAAAAGTCAATGATTTTTCGTTTTACGATATAACGTAGTTTTGTTCGCAACAATTCTCCCTGTGCATTGGAAAGCAGGTTTTTACTTGTATAGAAATCAATCACATTTATCATTCCTTTATCCTTTTTATTTTGAGCCACTTCGAATGCCAGCATGTTCGATTCTGTTTGTTTTTTTGCCTGGTGATATTCAGCCGATATCGCAGAAAGATCCTGGCAATACGATTCAATTTCGTAGTACAACTGATTCTTGTAATTTTCAAGGTTAACCTTTTCCTGTTCCAAAGCCAGGTTGTTTAACTTAATATTTGAACGTGAATTCCATTGATTGAAAATGGGGATGGAAAGTGACAGTCCAATATTTTGCGATGCATTGTTTTTTAACTGATTTTTAAATGTAATAGGATTTCCAAGCTCATCCGTTCGGGTTTCATAATAACCCGAATAATATCCGCCTCCAAGTGAGAGTGATGGAAAAAGTGATCCTTTTGAAATGGCCAGCGCCCGTTCAACTGCTTTTAATTGCTGGTATTTTGCTTTTACATTTGGCAAATGTTCGAGAGCAAGGGTATAAACGGTATCAGCATTTTCATTTTTGGTTGCGCTTAAAAGTTCAGTATCCAAAATTTCCTGCAATTCTAGTTCATCACTCACCGGGTAATTCATTGCTTTTTTTAAATCAAGAACCGATGCTTTCAAATTATTTTGAGTTCTGATAACCAATAATTCTTCATCTGCTAGTCTGGCTTCAATTTCAAGAATATCGGTTTTTGCACTAAGTCCAACTTCGACTTGTTTCCGCACTTTTTGTAGGTTGAGCTCCGAAAGCTCCTTTTGTTGCGTAACTATTTCAAGGAATCCCTTATAATATAGCGAATTATGAAATGCATTTAATACATCGAAGGCGATTGAAATTTTTACCGATTTTTCTTTTTCAATACCAGCCAGGTACATAAACCGGTTATACGCAATCCGGTTATTTTTGATAAATCCATCGAAAAGTGAAATCCCGGCATTTATTGAATAGCTGTTTGAAGCAAAACTGTTATAAGTAACATCGTTTGTATTTGGGTCAACCGATTTTCCGAAGTTTATATTGTAATTTGTTCCTGCGTTAATATTGGGCAACCGGTCTCTTTTTGCTTGTGCAAATTTTTCTTTATCTACATCTGTTAAAATCGATTGCGATTCAATATCCAGGTTGTTTTGTAAGGCGTATTCAATACATTCATCGAGTGTCCAGAATTTCTGAGCTTGTGATGAAATGCCGTTCAAAACTAATATTAGAATTATAATGAAAAAAAATATTTTACTACTCATCATTTATACATTTTCAATTTTAAGTGCCAATAAAGTGCCATAAATTTTATGTTATTGAAATTGAGCGTTTTACAATAATCTTTTTGTTTAAGTTATTGTACTACTGTAAAATAAATTGACAAATTGTGTAAAATATTTTTACACTTGGTTTGAAATGGTTTAGCTTGGGGTTAACTTTGGGGAAGAAAGAGTTTTTATTGCCGTCGGTTTCAACC
>JBBQPP010000244.1:0-6273 GCA_038217255.1 Bacteroidales bacterium
GAAATATTTTACTGTCCCAACTTTCAGTTCCATTGTTGCATCTTCGTCGCACACAATTATCCCGTTGGGGTGGTTTTGCAAAGCAGACAAGGTCCACATGTGGTTCATCCCTTCTTCAACCACATTCTGCAGTGCCCGTGCCTTTTTATATCCGTTTACAATAATTACAACTTCACGGGAATCAAGAACTGTTTGCACGCCAACAGTGAGCGCCTGTTTTGGAACTTTATTGATGTCATTGTCAAAAAACCGGGAATTGGCGATAATTGTGTCATAATTCAAGTTAACCAGCCGGGTACGCGAATTTAATGACGACCCCGGTACATTAAATGCAATGTGACCATCTGCGCCCATACCGCCAAGGAAAAGTTCGATTCCTCCAAAAGACTTGATTTTTTCTTCAAAATCGGCACATTCCTTTGTGAGATCAGTTGCATTTCCATTTAGGATGTGGATATTTTTTTTGTCGATATCAATGTGGTCAAAAAAATTCACAAACATGAAACTATGATAACTTTCTGGATGATCCAGAGGAATTCCCACATACTCATCCATATTAAAAGTAACCACGTTTCTAAATGAAACCTCACCTTTTTTGTTTAAGTCGATTAGCTTTTTATAAGTACCGATGGGGGACGAACCGGTTGGCAATCCTAAAACAAAAGGTTTTTCAGGGGTTGGATTGAAACTGTTTATTTTCTGAGCGATATACCCGGCAGTCCAGGTACTTATTTCATCGTAAGTTTTATTGATAACTATTTTCATTGCTTTATTCTTGTTACTGGATTCTCGTTACTGGATTCTCGACATTAGATACTATCTACTTGATTTTCTATACTGGATAATTGGTACCTGGTACCTTTTACTTTGAACTTTGAACTTTGAACTTTGAACTTTAAACTCAAACACCCACTACTGATTTTTCGAGTTTAAACGCCTCTTCCAAAAACTCAGCAACATTTAAATCCCTGTGAAACACCATTCCATGAGTTGCCCTCAAAAGCGGTGATTCGTTTTGGTAGAAAAAATCTTTCCCCAGCAGAAGTTCTATTTGCTTATGCTGGTCGTACCAAACACGCTGTGTTAATTCGCTAAATTTACCATCCAATTGATAGCTTGGGAAAGAAGCATTTACCTGGGTTACATAACACTCTGAGAACGATTTTTCGAGAGTTGCCAATGAGTTTAAGGAAACAGGTACAATCACCTCCACATCCCAGGGATTGTATTTAAACCATACATTACGGTAACCCACAATCCGTAATTTACTTAAATCTTCTTCTTTGCTCCAGGCTTCAACTGCGCGTGCAATTGCCTGTAATACTTTATAATGGGTGTCGGGGCCGCTTCCCTGCGGATCCATTGCCAAACTAATTACAGTTGGTTTATATTTTCTGAAATCTTCGAGAATTGGTAAAACATCACCTTCGTAATCAGGCTGACTTGTCGTGGAAGTTCTCTGATAAAAACTCAACCGCAAATGGTGCACATTTTTAACCATGATTCCGTAATGTGCCCAAACCAGCTCTTCCTCAAATTCACGAATCATTCCTTTCAGTTTCTGAATTTTTATTGGGTTTTTACCACCGTCATAACTGTTGTGCAGTGCCGATATTATTTCATAAATTACATCCCGAAGCCCATCCTTCGATTTAATTCTCCATATTGACACCATTGCCCTAATAGCGCGATGACATACGCCCCGACGCTTTTCATCGTTGTTTTGTGCTGCGATATTGTCGAGGTAATGATAAATATCTTTGTCCCATTTGTATTTATATCCATCTTTAAAGAAATCAGGATAATTCACCATTTCAATTTTACCTTCGTTCATCAAATCCTTGGTGTCCAGAAGCAAGTCAAGAAGAAAGCGATTGGTTACGGCGGTGAAACCTGAAGTTAATACTGAAAAATGGAGTTCGTTGCTGGCATCACGTGATTGTCGGTTGGTTGACGGCATTATGCCCAGCATAATATCATCATGGTGTGGACCAGTGTGATAGTAAATCTGGTTCACCTCTTTTTCCATCCCTTTGTGAAGTTTTGTCAAAATGGAGTCGATTACCAACTGAACCGTATTTTCATTCAACTTTGGAATTAGTTTACAATATTTATCTGCTTTTAAATCTTCTAATTCTAACTTTGGTCCATACTTGGTAATTTTCCTGCAAAGATCCATAACCGCCCGCTCTGTTTTCTGATGGGTCCAGGGTCCGCTTGTGAAAAAATTATCAATACTGTCATCCAGCTTAACTGCTGCCCCATCAGTCATATAAAACCGGCTGTTTTCGAGTTTTTGAAAAGCAGTTGCAGGTGCAATTACTGTTGGCTTGCTTTCAAGTGCAGTTTTAATTGTATCGGCAATAGCTTCCCCTGCGGCATAAACAATAGTTTTTGCTTTAAGATTATAACATATTGTTCCAAGGCCTATAGTAATTACCAACCTTTTGCGTGACACTTCGATCCCTCCCAAATCGGTCGCAAGTACAGCCTGTGTTTCAAAATTAGTTTTTGTTAAACGTGTCGATGAAAAATGGTCTGTTCCCCGCGTGTTAAAAGCAATGTGCCCATCGGGTCCAATTCCACCAAGAAAAAACCCGATTCCACCTTTTCCCCTGATTTTATTCTCATAATTCGTGCACCAGTTGTCGATCAAAAAAATCGATTCCTGTTGAATTTTTTCCTGAACTGTTTTTGCCTCGCGAAAACGCAACGACAAATCAATGATATAATCCGGAAAGACCTCAAGAAAGTGCCTGTCGCCCGCAAGTTTAATATCTTCCGATTTTATTACAAGTGAATTCTCTTCGCTTATACCAAAACCATCTATATAATTGACTTTTGCAAAATTATAAAGACTATTGTGCTGTTCAGAATACATTGGGTAAAAAGCGCCCATCTGAACAAAATGAAGATTTCTAAAATCAGGCTTTTTAATGCCTTTCAAATTATATTTTTCAAGTAGCGCTATACCTTGCTCATTGTCCCAATTATCGAGAATAAAATGGGTAAAATGAATAAAATACTGCGCTGTTTTTCCGTTTGGCAAACTTACCACGCCGTTTGGATTTTCGTTCACCCATTCGATAAAACTTAATGCCGAAAGTAAGCCAAGTGGTGGAAAACTCTCAACAGTTATATAAGGTGTTTTTGTCGAAATTTTCTTGATTTTTGCTTCTTCAAAAAATACCTTTTCAACGTTTGTGAAATTTATTTTCATATTGATTTTTTTGTAATTGATAATTTTTCCAACGCGTAGGCTGCAACGCCCACAGTACCCGCACTTGATCCCAACTCCGAGAATTTTATTTCAGTGTTGTTGCTAATATCGCGGTTGCAAAAGGTGTTGATTGCCTGTTGAATTGGTGCAAGAATAAACTGACTTGCTTCAGCAACCTGGCCTCCGATGATGATAAGTTCAGGATCGAAAATCTGGATCAGGTAAGCAATTCCCCTTCCAAGCCAATATCCGGCTTCTGTAAAAATTGAAATGGCAAACTGGTCGCCTTGATTTGCTGCCTGAACTACTACTGATATGTCAATATTTTCCAAATCTTTTTGAACCAATTCCTTTATCAGCGACAACTTCCCTTTTTGTATTCCCTCTTTAGCCATTCTCGAAATTGCCACTGCCGACACCATTGTTTCAAGACAGCCTTGTTTCCCACAAGCACATAATACACCATTGTCAACTATTGGCAGATGGCCAAACTCTCCGGAATATCCTGATTTGCCTGAATATAATTTACCATTTACGATAATCCCCAACCCCAAACCCCAGTCTGCCTGAAGCATTAACACATTTTTCCGCCCTTTTGCCAGCCCAAAATGTTGCTCGGCGAATGTCCTCACTTTTGAATCGTGATTAAAGTAAACCGGAATACCGAAAATTTTACGAAGTTCATCAAATAAATTATCGATATTGGGAAAATAGGTTTTATTGATTCCCTGCTTTAAGTTGATTAACCCCGGAAGTTCAATACCTGCAACCAAAATTTTATTGAAAGGAATATTGCTTTCAGTAATTACCTTTTCAAGCATTTCATTAACATGACTAAAAATGCTTATGTCCGATTGCATTTTTATAGGAAAATGGTGCGGACCACTAATCAGTTCATTATTACTGTTGAAAATAGAAATAATTGTCCGGGCAATGTTAATGGTTATCCCAACCACATAAAAACCGTCCTTTATCAGTCCATAAATAATAGGCCGCCTTCCCCCACTCGAATCGCCTCTGCCCAATTCTTCAGCTAAACCTTCATTAATCAACTCAACCAAAAGGCTGTTAATTTTCGGAGTACTTAAATTAATGTCCTTCGACAGTTCTGAATTGGATAGCGGACCATTAAAATAAATAGCGCGCAAAATTTGTTTTTTGTGGCCAATTTTTTTCGATTCTACCGCAAAACTCTGTGTTTCTGTATTTTTAAATAGTTTTTCCATATATTTTGTGTGGCCCAAGATCGGAAAAAAGTAGATATCAAACAAGGGTCTTTTTAATTTTTTTAAAAAGGATATTTAAATTTAAACAATTGTTTATAAAAGATGAGAATTAGTTAACAATTGTAATATTGCCAATTAAATAAAATACGTGATATTTATGGTGTAATTAGATAACTTATAATTGGCAAACTGCTCTTAAATCATGCAAATAAAAGGCAAGCAAAACAATGAATCGCTTTTACATACCTATGAACTTACAAATAACCTTGAAATTTCACCAGGCATTCATGTGATTTCGTTTATGCGTGATTTTGATTTTTTGCCCGGACAAGTGGTAAAAATAGCCATTGATAACAATCACGCCCCCCGTATTTACAGTATTTGCAGCGGCAATTCGGAAAGCGAAATCCATATTCTTTTCAACATTAAAGATGATGGATTTTTAACACCTAAACTTGCATCAATGATTCCGGGCGAAAAGATTCTGGTATCAAAACCGTACGGAAGTTTTTTAGGAAGTAAGGAAAAAAGTTGGTGGATTGCCACAGGAACAGGAATTGCACCTTTTTACAGTATGGTAAAATCGGGATTGACTGCTGAAAAACTAATTCATGGTGTGCGACATTTAAACCAGTTTTACTTTGAAGACGAATTAGAAGAAGACTTGAATGAAAATTTTGTTCGCTGCTGTTCGTCCGAAACATCTTGCAACACATTTCCAGGCCGGGTAAGCGATTATTTGAATGAAATACAAAAATTGCCTGAAATTAAATACTTTATCTGTGGCCAGGCTTTGATGGTGGTTGAAGTGCGCGACTTACTTATTAAAAAAGGGATTCAATTTGAAAATATTATGGCTGAAATATATTTTTAGGTTCCTCTTACACTGTAATTCTAAAAGTTCAATTTATATTAATCAATTATTAAAATTAAATTCTAAAAAATCAACACAATGAAAAAATCAGTAATTGCAATTGTTACAATAATAGTTATTGCATTTGCAAATGTTGCTCAGGCACAATCGGTAAATGAAGTTCTTGAAAAACATTTTAAAACTATTGGTCAGGAAAAACTTGTTGCGGTTCAATCGTTTTTTATAAAAGCGAATGTCAGCCAAATGGGAATGGAATTGCCAATGGAAATGAGAATAAAGAAACCTGATATGTTTATCATCAATATCGAAGTTCAAGGGCAAAAAATGGTACAGGCTTTTGATGGACAAAAAGGTTGGATGATTATACCAATGATGAGCCCCGACCCGCAGGAATTGGCTGGCGCCCAGCTGGATCAGGCTAAAGAACAGGTAAATATGGAAGGCGAGTTGTACAACTATGAAAAAAAAGGTAGTACTGCCGAAATGGCTGGAAAAGTAAATGTGGATGGGAAAGAAATGTATCGCATAAAACTTACGGACAAAGAAGGCAATGTTAAAGACTACTTTATCGATGCCAATACATACTTAATATCAAAGGTCAAAGCCAAAGTTTCCGCTCAGGGACAAACTGTAGATGTTGAACAAATTATGGGTGATTATAAAACCATTGATGGCATTAAAATGGCAATGAAAATTGAATCAAAATCGCCAATGGGAACTGCGGTAATAACAATGGAAGAGATTAAGTTTAACGAAAAATTTGATGATTCTATATTTAAACAACCGGCAAAATAGGAAATTTAATAAGTATTGAGATTTGAGTATTCAGTGCCTAGAATAAAACTAATCAGGAAAAATCAATAAAAGGGCGGGATTCCGCTCTTTTTTTGTGGTGTTTATTACCGGTTTTTCATATCGTTCCTGAATGAAGAACGCACACAACGGAATCCAAC
>JBBQPP010000245.1:0-6261 GCA_038217255.1 Bacteroidales bacterium
TCGAAAAACAAAATTGAGTTGACGCCGGAAATTGATGTGGATGCCATCTTAACAAAAATGAAAGAGAAATATTCCAACGAGAAGGTTACCGATATTGATGGCGTAAAAATCGATTTTGCCGATTCGTGGGTGCACCTCCGCAAGTCGAATACCGAACCGATAATCCGTATTTATGCTGAGGCAAATTCAATGAAGAAGGCCGATGAACTTGCTGATTCGATTAAAGAAGTAATTCAATCGCTTGCAAAATAGGATATAAGATAAGCGCTGCTGATTTGCAGATTTTTAAATAAAAAACAAATGCAAGAATCTGTGTATCAGCGGCAATAATTTCTTTTAATTCTTCAACTCATCTCCTCGGTATCGAAACCGAAATCAAACCAGTACCCAAACAGATTTTACCGGCTTTGCTGATCCCTTCAACAAAAATTTGATAGCGGGCAAGGTCGTCGGCAGTGAAGAATTCAATTTTAGCTTCACCGTTTTCAACTACAACATCCGGATTCCATAATAAAGTAGGGCGTTTGTCGGGGCGGGCATCATTGATGTTTTCGCTCCCGTATTTTGGCGAATAAAACTCGCGGGGTTGCTGAAATCCCACTACTGTAGGTGTGATTCGACCATGAATAATTCTTTGCCAGTTATTTTCCCATTCGCCTTTTCCCATTTTTGTTAACACTGCAATTACTCCGTCAGCTCCCCGAGATCCGTAAATTGAAGACGTAAACCCTGATTTTAGAATCTCAATTTTATCGATATCGCCCATAGGTATGTTTGTCATGTCCGACCATTCAGTGTCAATGCCATCCACAATCAGCAATGGGTTGCGGGCTGCTCCTCTAATCCTAACTTCATCTCCGGTTACGACCACTCCGGCCACACGTCCTTGCAAATAATCCAGTATATTAAAATAACGTTCAATATCATCATCTAAAACAACCAGTGAAATATCGGGGTCGCCATATAGCCGGAAATGCCCATCGCCAGTTACTTTGTTGCCAATTGCCTGAACTTCGTCCAAAAGGATTCCCGATTTAATTTGGAATTCAGTTTCTGCAATCTGACGGTAGTAATTTTCACGATAAAACTTCATTGGAACATTAATATCGGCACTTTTGTTTTTCAGGCTTTCGACGGAAACCATCGAATCTAATTTGTATTGAGGTTCTAAAAAAATATCATTCCGTTTGTTCCCGGTTTTTGTTTCGGCATTGATCATTATCCTCGCCTTATCTTTCAAATAAAGCTTGTCGAAATCAAAATTTCCGTTTTGGTCTGTCCTTGTTTCTTCGAAAAGGAAACTGCCCGAAAATGGTCCGATAACAACTTTCCCGTCTTCAACCGGTTTTCCACCCCACTGCTTAACCACATTCCCTTTTATCGAAAGCCCATAATCAGCCCAGCCGGGCAATTCAGCGCCGCGGTATTTTTCCAAATCGTTCCAATAATAACTTCTCCAGCCATTTACCATCATTGCCAAATCGAGTTTCTCTTCAGCCGAAATATCATTTTCATCGATAAAATAAGAAGCCGGCGATTCAATGGCACCTTTCAATTCTGAGTCGAGCAGCAAATAACTTTCGATAGTTTGGTTGTTTCCTGTTGAACTAAAATAATCTTCGTGCACAACCGAAACCGAAAGGTTTGAAACGATCGTATCGGTTGGCGAAAGCAATGAACTGATATTCATTTTTACCTTTTCGCGTGTTTTAAATTCTTCTTTGTTTATTTCAATATGAATTGCTTTGTCATCTTTGTTTTGCACAAAAACCAACCTTTCTGCAACTGTGTTATTTTGCTCATCGAGTACTGTAATTTTCGATATCCCCAAAGGAAACAGGCCTTTGAATAAACGCTGTGCATGTTGGAATTCATGCATTGTAATTTGTGAATAGAAAAGTTCAATTCCCTTGTGTGATGCCTGAAGTATGTAATTTTGTGGAATGTTGATTTTAAGATTTCGGGTTAAAGTAAACAGCAAATAGTTTCCATCAGGTTTGTAATTTAAACATAATCCATCGGCTTTGGCTGGTTCAAACTGATAATTAAAAGCCGGGAAACCTTCAATCATTGCAAAATACTGCTTACCTTCCTGCGGCATCATTATAAATTTTCCCATTCCTTTGTAATTGGTCCGAAATGAAACTACTTCCTCCCCTTTTTCGTCCACAACCTTTCCTTTCACCGAAATTCCTTTTCCTTTTTCGTCGATGGCTTTAAATGCTAAGTAGTTGATGGCATTCAGCACAAAAGTTCCACCTTCGGGCAAAAAAGAAACGTCAATATTTAGTGGTTTTGAATCGGAATCATCTTTGCCAATTTCCATCGAATTTTTCGATCCTGAAATCACAATTTTTTTGTGGAAGTAACTCTTTTCGCCAAAATTTTCCAGGTATTTTGTGAACGCCCGAATGGTGTAAGTTCCGTCGCCAATTTCCAGGGGCAATTGAAAATCACCGTGAGCTGTTCCGTCTTTCGATAAAAGCAATCTGTAGGCTGTAATTTCCCCGGATTCAGAAATAAGTTGGACATAAATATTTTTGTAGCCTGGAATCAGTTTATTATTAATTCCACTAACCAGGTACGATTTAAACCAGATATTATCGCCCGGAGCATATAATTCTCTGTCGATGTGGAGATACACTTTTTCGTAAAGGATTGAATTTGTTGATTTTATGGTGTCATTATCAATTGAAAACCCGAACTGAACACAACCTTGAATAAAAATTGTTAAAAGAAATATTTTAAGCTTCATCTCTCGATTTTTTTGAGGTACAAAAATTACAAAAAATATTCCTTAAATAAGGCATGAATGATATTATAAAAATACCATAATTTATCTTAACCAAATTATTGATTTTCAATCATTCATTAAAAGGTGTTGCACTTATCGTTACCGGGATTTTTACCTTTACAATTGAATTTAAACTATAATTTGCCGTACCATCAATCGACAAAACCAAGGCTTTATCCTTGTTATTATTTATGGCATTAATCAGTTTTGGCGTCCACGTATCGTCTTTATATTCAATAACTCCTTCACTGGCAGGTATTTCTCCCAAATGGTCAATGGCAACTTCCAATTCAGGTATAGTTCCGGCATCCATTTGAATCCCGAATCTCAATTTTAATGAAAGTATTTTATCACCGCTGACAGCACCAGTAAATCGGATACTGCTGCCATCTTCTGCAACTATATTCCGAAGGTTATCCATATACTTCTCTAATTCAGGGATATCATCTAACGTAAATGCGCCAGCTCCAACAAAACCATACACATCATCAGCTACTTTTTGCGATACCACCGGAATATCGGCCTGGATATTGGTTTTAATGTCAACTTCTGTTATTTCCTTTATTTTTTCGCACGAAATCAAAAAAATGGAAATAACGAATATCAATGGAAAAATATTCTTATTCATTATGTAAATTTTTAATTAAAAAGCGCCCTAAATTTTGCAAATCAGTGCAATTTACTATTTATGAGCTAAAATGAACTTTTTTTCAATCTAAAAAAAATGAAAGTATTTATTAAATTTGAACAAACTTTATGAATATGAATCGATTATATCTATTATCATTCCTTATTTTAACCTTTGTTTCGTGCGATAAAAATCCGTCTTTCAGACAAGAAATTATTGATCAGGCACTGGAAAATGGCATACAAGCAAACGTTGGTTTTATACGCAGTTTAAAATTTGTTGAGGGCTGGCTTACCAAAACCGACAGTGCAAGTGGGTTGATACCTACCAATCTTACAAATGCTGTTGATGTTTGGGAACCGCACAATTCGGCTGCAGATAATTACGCATTTATGGTATTAACTGCTTACCTGCTTGACAAAAAATTGTACAACGGAGAAATGCTTGAAATGCTGAACACCGAGAAAAGATTGACCTCTCGCGTAAAAACACTGCCTGATATTTACTCATTTTCAAAACAGAATTTTCTGTCGGATGAACTCAAAATGAGCCAGATTATCTTCGGAACTTCGGAATATATAAAAGATGGTTTAATACCAATAAACGAATATATTGGAAAATCGCCGTGGCAGGACCGTATGATGGAAATGCTGGATGATTTGGAAGAATATATGGGAAATCCAAAAGATTTGGAAACACTTTTCAAGGACAGGCAAGCATCAATTGAAGAGGTTAACGGCGAAATGCTGCAAACACTTTCGCGCGTCTATTGGATGACGGGCAACAAAAATTACCTGGATTGGGCCATTAAAATTGGAGATTACTACTTGCTTGGTGAACGCGATTTGTCGCAAATCGATTATCTGCGCATACGCGATCATGGCTGTGAAATTATTGGAGGTTTGAGCGAATTGTATGTGACACTGCATTTTGCTAACCCCGAAAAAAAGGAACTTTACAAAGAACCTTATTACAAAATACTGGATCGGGTGCTTGAAGTTGGACGAAATGAAGATGGCCTTTTTTACAACGCAATCAACCCGAAAACCGGCGAAATAGTTGATGAAAAAATTGTTGATAACTGGGGTTATGTTTTCGATGCGTATTATTCGGTTTGGATGGTTGACAGAAAAGAAGAATACCGCGATGCAGTTTTGAAAGGATTTAAAAACCTGAATGAAAAATACCGCAATTATGCATGGGAAGGCACAAGCCACGATGGTTATGCCGATGCTTTGGAGAGCGGAATTAATTTATACAACCGCGAACCTGTTCCCGAGCTAAAAAGCTGGATTGACAGCGAAATGCAGGTGATGTTCGCCATGCAGCAACCCAACGGAATAATTGGCGGTTGGCACGGTGATGGCAATTTTGCCCGAACCGCAATTATGTATAGTCTCTGGAAATCTCAGGGAGCAACCATTCAACCCTGGCGCAGCGACGTAATTTTGGGCGCTGAAAAAAGTGATAATCAAATTTACTTTGTTTTAACTGCTGAAAACGACTGGGAAGGCAAACTCATTTTCGATGCACAACGCCATCTTACTATTTTGAACCTGCCAATTGATTATCCTCGAATTAACCAGTATCCCGAGTGGTTTACTGCAAATGAAGGAATGGAATATTCGGTTGTTTCATCGCAAAAAGGGCTTTCTGGAAAATACACGGGGAAACAGTTGTTGGAGGGGATTTATATTCGATTAAACCATAATGAGCAATTCGTAATTTCAGTAAAATGATTTTGAAAATCAAAATTTACTTTTTTTTTGCAAAAGCAATAAACTAAAAAAAACCATCCAATGAAACTTAAAATCTTGTTGCTCCAATTTTTAGTCCTGTTTTTAATTTCATGCGAAAAACAAAAAAACGATACCATTGATCTTTCCGGTGAATGGCAATTCAAAATGGATCCTGAAGATCATGGGGAAAAAGAAAAATGGTTCGAATCAAACCTGCCCGAAACCGTTCAACTCCCGGGTTCGATGGTTGAAAACGGCAAAGGTTACGAAATTACGCTGGATACAAAATGGACAGGAGGGTTCCGCAATCCGGAATGGTACAACGACCCGAATTACGCGCCATATTATGATTCTACAAATATCCGTTTTCCTTACTGGTTGCAACCGCTCAAAAAATATACCGGCGCAGCGTGGTACAAGAAAACAGTAAATATACCTGAAAACTGGGCTGAAAAAACTGTGTGGTTAAATTTGGAACGGGTTCACTGGGAATCAACAGTTTGGATAAATAGCCAGGAAATTGGGATGCAAAACAGTCTTGCAACACCTCATCAATATGATATTTCTTCGTTTTTAAAACCTGGCGAAAATACAATCACCATTTGTGTAGATAACCGCACTAAAACGATTGATGTTGGGCATGATTCACACAGTATTTCAGACCACACACAATCGAATTGGAACGGTATTGTTGGCGACATTTCACTTCAAACCAAAGGGAAAATTTATTTCGAAAACGTTGAAGTTTTCCCGGATGTTCTTAATAAAACCGTAGAAATCCGTGCAAAAGTTTTTAATAATGAAGAGGAGGAAAAAACCATAAAAATCCCGGTTTATGCCAAACTCAAAAATTCGAAGAACAATACAAAAGCTAAAACATTTGAATTTACAATTTCCCCTGGTGAAAATATCGTTAAAATGGATTACCCCCTTGGCGAAGATGTGCTACTTTGGGACGAATTCAACACCAATGTTTATCAGCTTACGTTGCGGCTAAATTCAAATGGTTCAACGGATTTCCATTTTGTTGATTTCGGTATGCGGGATTTTAAAGTAGAAGGTACTCGTTTTGCTGTCAATGGTCGGCCCGTGTTTTTACG
>JBBQPP010000246.1:0-6233 GCA_038217255.1 Bacteroidales bacterium
GTACCTTGTTGCAACATTTTTTTGTGTTGCACAGTCAGATGTGGTAGCTATGAATGACGGGGATATTGTACAGCAAATTTTAAACGGTAACAGCAATGCTTTCAGGTTTTTGGTGTCGAAACACCAGCGACTGGTGGTGCACATTGTTGGCAGGATCGTGCAGCGGAGGGAAGATGTGGAGGATATCTGTCAGGAAGTGTTTATAAAGGTTTACAGGAAATTGAAACTTTTCAGGGGCGATTCGAAATTATCGACATGGATTGCAAAAATTGCGTACAACACAAGTATTTCGCACATCAGGCGGCAAATGAAAAATGAACGGTCGTATGACGAAAGCCCGGCACTTGTGGCAAATGAAAGTGATGGAATGCTAAACCAGAGGGGGATTGAAAGGGAGGAGGCAAAAAAATATCTGCTTGAATTTATTGAGGAGTTGCCGGTGCATTACAGAACTGTGCTTACGTTGTTTCATCTGGAGGAGTTTTCGTACAAAGAAATTGAGGAGATAACTGAAATGCCGGAGGGAACGATAAAAAGCTATCTCTCGCGGGCACGGAAAATGCTGAAAGAGAAGTTGGAAAAGGTTGTGGAAGCGGAAAAAACAAATATTTTTACAGATTATGTATAGCAAAGAAAAATATTTAGACCCTGACAAACTGTTGGATGAAGTGCTAAAAACTGATCCTCAGATTGAGTTATCGGACAAATTTGCCGATGTGCTTGCGGAAAAGATGAGCCGGAAATTTGCATGGCAACAATATTTTAATGAATTTTTAATTTATCTGACTGCGATTTTAGGATTTGTTGCGGTGTCTGTTGCTATTCAGTTTGTGTGGTTTGGGGCAGAATGGCGGCAGTTGTTGGAATTTGTTGCTCAGAATATTTCGTTGATTTTGGGTATCAACATTTTAGTGGTGTTTATATTGTTTGCCGATAGGGTTTTGTTGCGGTATTTTATGCGCAAATCGGAGATGGTAGAGATTTAATGAATGTAATTAACACTGATATTCAAAAATAAAACACTACGGTTTGCTCAGATTAACACAGATTTTCAGTGGCCTATCTGTCAAGCGGTTTTGAACCGCCAGACGGGTAAGGGTTATCTAACGTCTGTTGTTGCGAAGGTAGATGATTTCTTCGGTGTGGGGTTCTTCTCCGGCTTTCATGTTGTTCCGTTTGTATAGCGGTTTCAGTTTTAAGCCATACAATTGTGAAATGTAGTGCATCGTTTCCCCTGCTTCTACACGGTGAGTCAATATACCTCTTCTACCGGCTTTTCGGTGTTTAGATTGTATATAAATTATTTCGTTTTTTAACGGCCTGTAACCTTCGGGGTGATCGTTGAATTTGTATAATTCCCAGGCTTTTATTCCCACCTCTTGTGCCAAAATCTCGTAAGTATCGCCCTCGTTTGCCACAACGGTTTTTAAATCGTTGCGCATTGTGATTTGATGCGATTGGTAAGGATTGATAACAAAAGTGTTCAAAACCTCTTTCTGGCGCGGTTTTGAATGTTTTAAAGATGCAAGTTGCCCGTTTGTCATTTTATAGTCGAGGCGATATAATTGATATTCCTCGATTATCTTTAGTAACCGTTGTGCATAGTCGGGCGCGGTGGCGTAGCCAGCTTGTTTTAAACCATGTGCCCAGCCCACATAATCATCGGTTGGAAGTTGAAAAAGAAAGTAATAGCGGGGATTGTCCATTAAAAAATCGGAATGGTCGATAAATGATTCTTCAACCGAGTTATATTTTCTAAAACATTCATTCCTTTCATCATCATCATGCCGCACGGTTTTGCCTGTCCAGGTTGATTTACATTTTATGCCGAAATGGTTGTTTGATTTTTGGCTTAAAACGCTGTTCCCATTTCCCGACTCCAAACATGCCTGTGCCATTGTAATACTTGCAGGGATGCCGCTTCGGTTCATCTCTTCGATGGCCAGAAGTTGGTAGAGATCAATATATTCCTTTCTGGAAATTTGCGAAATTGCCGAAGAAATTGTAGAGATAAAAATTATTGTAAAAAGAAGGTATTTCATGTCAAACTCATTTTTCCTAAGAACCATCAAAAATAGGGTGTTCGCCCTACTTCCTAAAGTTTTGCAGGTTTATTTATAAACAATCGAATGTGAATTTCATTGTGTTGGGAGGTGATTTTTTGAAATAAATGTTTAGTAAGGGGATAAAAGTATTACAAAAATCAAAATAAATGCAAATGGGAAAAATCTAATTCCCGAAACAATTTCGATTTGAATTTTTTAGATTTTCGGACATCTCCAATAAAAGTGTAAATTTGGCGAAAACAAACTAAGATGAACAAAAGGGTTTATCAGATTTTTGCGGATGAATATGAAAAGTTGACGGATTTGCCTGAGGCTGATCAGAAATTAATCATGATTGCGCGCGAATCTTCGGAAAATGCATATGCACCATATTCTAAGTTTTCTGTTGGGGCAGCAGTTTTGCTTGCAAATGGCGAAATAATAAAAGGGAACAACCAGGAGAATGCCGATTTTACTGATGGTTTGTGTGCCGAACGCGTGGCCTTGTTTTTTGCCCATGCCACTTACCCAAATGTGGCGGTTGAAGCCTTGGCCGTTACTGCCAAAAATAGTAACGGATTAATTGCAGGTCCGGCGCAACCATGTGGATCTTGTCGCCAGGTTTTAGTTGAAACCGAATCGCGGTTTAATCACCCGGTGAGGTTGATTTTAGATGGAACTGAAAAAATTATGGTGTTAAATGGCGCTGACAATCTGCTTCCATTTGCATTTAAACCGGGTTCACTGGGCTAAATTTGTTGCCGCGGAACAGTTTCATGAATTCATTCCAAACCACTTCATCAGGTGGGTCAGCAACAATTGTAAGCATTTCGTTTTTAACCGGATGCATTAAATCTATCCGGCGGGCATGCAAATGAATGCTTTTATCGGCGTTTGGCCGGGGAAAACCGTATTTAATATCACCTTTAATATATAATTTGAGTTGGCGTAATTGCACCCTGATTTGATGATGTCGGCCAGTGTGCAGCTCAATTTCAAGCAAATGATAATTGTCGATACTTGCCACATGCCGATAAGTTAAACTTGCCTGTTTCGAACCTGATCTTTTTTCAGTATATGCGTAACTCCGGTTTTTTTCCTGGTTTTTAAAAAGGTAGTGAGTGAGTGTTTCAGTGTGTTTTTCAGGTCGTTTGTCAACAACTGCCCAATAAGTTTTTTTTACTTCATCTCGGGTTTGAAACAATTTGTTTAAACGGGGGAGTACTTTTCCTGTTTTTGCCAAAACTACAATACCAGTAGTTGGCCTGTCGAGGCGGTGTGGCAATCCCAAAAATACATTTCCCGGTTTATTATATTTTTCTTTCAGGTATTGTTTTACAATGTCGAGCAATGTTTCATCGCCAGTTTTATCGCCCTGCACAACTTCTCCGGCTGCTTTGTTTACAGCAATAATATGATTGTCTTCGTAAATTACCTGCACTTACCTTTTAGTTTTAATTGTTCCGAGTTCAAGGTTCCTTGTAGCGAAATTTGATACTCAATACTTGTTGCTCGATTCTTGATACTGGTTAATTGATACTTGATATTATACTTTGCTTTTTACTCTTTACTTGGTATTATGTACTCAATACTTTGCATTGATACTTTAACCTTTGAACTCTGAACTCCAAACTAATACTGCTCTGATTCATTGGGAAAATCACCTGATTTTACGTCTGATATATAATTCCCCACCGCACCTTTTATTTCATCGGCCAAATTATGGTAGCGGCGCAAAAACCTTGGCGAAAACTCCTGTGTAATTCCAAGCAAATCATGGATTACAAGAACTTGTCCGTCAACTCTTCCACCAGCACCAATCCCAATAACGGGAATACTCAACAAAGTGGAAACTTCTTCTCCCAATTTTGCAGGTATTTTTTCCAAAACTACTGCAAAACAACCTGCTTCCTCAAGCAATTTAGCATCGCTGATTAATTTTTCAGCTTCGGCATCTTCTTTTGCCCGCACTGAATAAGTGCCAAATTTATTGATGGATTGCGGCATCAAGCCCAAATGTCCCATTACCGGTATTCCTGCAGATAAAATCCTGTGCACCGATTCAATTACCTCCTTACCGCCTTCCAATTTAACAGCATCGGCAGCAGTTTCTTTCATAATTCTTATTGAAGAACTCAGCGCTTTTTTTGAATTTCCCTGATAAGTGCCGAATGGAAGATCGACAACTACAAGTGCACGTTGAACCGCATTCACTACCGAACGGCCGTGATAAATCATTTGATCCAAAGTAATGGGCAAAGTAGTTTGGTTGCCCGCCATTACATTTGAGGCCGAATCGCCAACCAAAATCACGTCAACACCTGCTTCGTCAACCAATTTTGCCATGCTAAAATCATATGAAGTCAGCATCGATATTTTTTCGCCACGCAGTTTCATTTCACTTAAACGATGCGTTGTCACTTTCCGAATTTCGCTGTGAACCGACATTCCCTAATGTTTTTAAATTTTGAGACACAAAGCTAAACAAAGGTTTTCAACCGCCCAAACCTGTTTCTGCCATTAATAAATATTAACAGACAGGATAATATTGTTTTGATTTGTTTACTTTAGAAAATAATAATGATTACCAGATAAATGAAAAAATATACTCTAATTGCGATTTTCGGTCTGATTGTTATTGTATTGCTGGTTTCAGCACAAGGTGTTTTCGCCCAGTACTACTTTAAAAACGCTAAAATTTACGACTTTCAGAAACATGAATTTAACCAGGGTTTGCATTTCAATTTTAATGCCGAACGCGAGGAGACACGCACAGAATTTTTGCGCGCATACGAGGAGTTAAATAACGGGGCGGTTAAGTTTCAGTTACAAAACCGCTTTTGGAATTTAATGGATTACAAACAGGAAAAAATTGAGTTCAACATTGAAGTCGGCCCACTTTGGGGGAATGGAAATTGGGTTGACAGTTCATCGGTGGCAAATATTGAAGCCGATCATAAAATTTTCGGATTGCGAACCTTTGCCTCGGCCAGTTATTCGAGTCGGTTTTATTACAACGATAAAAATTATACGTTGGTAGAAGTCAACGGCTGGGGAAGGTATGATTTGTACAATCAAAATTCAACAGGAATTTCAACCGATTCAAATATGGTGGTTTCTGATTTTAATGAAGAAACTACAGAGAATAAATTCAGATATGGTTTTGAAGCGCGCGCTGGCTGGGGAATCGGCAGGTTTAAACCGATGAATAATTTCATGATTGCAGAATATATACTGAAAAAATATTACAGCGAAAGTAATTTCTCTCAGGATGAGATTTTGAAATTTGCCAATGAAATTGGCAGGATAAAAAGTCAGCGGAATATTAAAACCAGGCATAAAACCGAAGTTGAAACTGCACAAATGCAGGAGTTTTTAAACCAGAAAATGTTTCTTATTCCTGTAAATAGTTTAGAAGAAGAGTGGAAAACCGGCGAATTTTTGCCCCGTTTTACTGGCAACAGGGTTGAATTTGGCCCATTTTTCAAGTACTTCAACCGTGAGCCAGATTTTATTTATGGTGGTTACTTTCGATTTGAACATGCCAAATATTGTAATGTAAAATGGAACCGGAATTTTAGCGCCGGGGTAAATTATAACGCCTACAAAAAGCAGGACTGGATTTTGGGCGAAGTCAGCATGGGCTGGTCGTACTTTATAAAACTCAAAAGCCAGGTTGATTTTGGAATGAAATATATTCCCGGGATTGCGTTGAATGATGCTGGAGAAACAGGATCGTTAAACCACGGTTTTGTTCCATATATTGGTTATTTCACACAAGTTGATACCAAAAACCGCATCGATATAAAATTTGCCTATCGCATTTCGGAAGATGAAAAAATTATGCTCAATGGTCCAGAGATTTCGGTTTCGGTATATCGGAGCAGATTTTAAACCCGCAGGAATATTTTTTTCTTGTACATATAATACAGTAGCAGCCACACCAACATTATGTTTCCAGCTACAAAAACTACTTCATAGATTTCTCCTGTTATCTCAGTCCAGCCAAAGAATAGTTTGGTGACTTTGTCGGTGTCAAAAAAGCGGCGAAAGAGGTAAATGAATATAGAATTCATTCCGATAACCCGGAAGAAGAAAGACCATTTTTGCCAACCTTTCACATCGATAATCCAATAAAACAAAGTAATGAGTAAAAACCCGATTCCTCCGGTAAGTAAATTGAAACTA
>JBBQPP010000247.1:0-6219 GCA_038217255.1 Bacteroidales bacterium
CCTTTTGAGAAAATTTCAAGCCTTTCGAAAACCTGTTCCCTGATCTGGGTGGGAGTGCCAATATTCAGGGTTCCAACAGTTTCAATTCCGCCGCCCCAGAATGTGCAGTCATTTCCAAATTCCTTTTTCAGGAAGTCAGGAGCCATCCTCCACGCATTGGTTTGAACCGGATTGAATATTTCAATACCTGCATCAATCATGTCGGGCATTAGCAAGGAAATTGAGCCACACGAATGGATAAATGTATGCATTTTGCTATGTGATTTTACATAGTCGCAAAGCATTTTGTGACGGGGCTTGAACAATTCATGATAGATTTCCACATCCATAAATGGCCCGGAAGTCATGCCAAGATCATCGCCAAAACGGATGATATCGACAATATCTCCTACAGCATTGCAAACTTTTTCCAAAGTTGCCAAATGCCGGATCATTAGTTGATCGAGCAGTTTTTCAACATTATATTGATCGCACATTAAATCCATTAAAAAATTATCCATCCGACGCAGGAAAGTTCCCCACTCAAAAAGGTTGCAACCACAAACAACCAGCAAAGCTTTGTCTGTACTTTCTCTTAATTTCAATGTATTCTCACGAAGCTTTTGCCAAAAATCAGACTCACCGGCATGATCCCAGGGGCTGTGTGCATCACGTGCCCACATAATCCGTCCCATTTCAGCATCCAGATTTTTGTATGAATCAGGATACCCATCAACATAGGGAAAATAAGTCTGATCAAAAAAGGTAGCGCCGATTGGCATTCTGGAAAGCATTCGTTTCCCATCATCATCGTAAGTTTGATAAGAACCATCCGGCATTTGTGTGGGATGGAACCATTTAGGATAAAAAGCTGGGGCGCTAATGGCCATAGTAATCGGACTCCAATCAGAGGGTTTATCGTTAAATGTGCGGCCAATGTCCAGAACATCCACACCAAACTGGTCCAGAATAGTCATATCGGGTTGTGCAAGTTGCTGAACTACATCGTAAATCTGAACCGGAAGGTCTTCCCTTTCAAGATGTTTTACCAAATTACTGTACGCGATTGCAGAAATACCCGAACTGGGAGTTGCACTCATATCAATTGGAACACGGTCGGGCTCCTGATGATTGATCGCAGCTAAAATTCGTTCTCTTGAATTCATAACAATTCAGTTTAAAGTTTAAAGAGTTGTGTTAAAGTAGCATTTCATTTATAAATTATTGATGCATTCTTTCATTATAGCATTCATGCTTTTCCTACTCCGTTCCGCTTATGCCGATCATAAACGATGCTGCAATGATGATGATAAGTGATAAAATCATCAAAACATACACTTTGGCTGGTGCGCCTTTCCATTCTTTGCGAATCAGTCCCCATACAGTAGCGAATACGATGGTCAGAGCCATGAGGATACCCCATGAAGTAAAAGTAAACGGCCCCATTTTACTTTTACCCATTCCGTAAACAATAAACTGGCCGAACCATAAGATACCTGCAAGCAGTCCGAACAAATAATTAAGGGTAAGTATCTTGTTTGAACCTGCAGAAGAATAATCTGACAGCGAATGATTTTTGAGGCCCAGAAAAACACACCAAATAATGGTAGTAATAAATGTTCCGGAGAATAAAACTACAAGAACCGGCATCATTGTAAAAAGGGGATCGACCCCCATTTGAGCAGCCATATCTGATATCGGCAGGCCCTGTTCGAATCCCAGCGACATGGCTGAGCCGGTTATACCAACCAATACGGCTGCCATTGCTCCTTTTACGAGGTTAAACTCGCCAATGCTTTCCTGTTTTTTCGCATCCGAAACCTTTTTATCTTTTAATATACCCGACCAGGCAGAAAGCGCAATGCCGGCACAGGCCACAACAATACCCCAAATCAGCAATTTCCCTCCTGAACCCTGCATCATAAGCTGTAGTCTTCCATCAATCAAAGGAGGAATTAAAGTTCCGATAGCCAGCATTAATCCCAAAGACAAAGCATAGCCAAGGGAAAGTCCGAGGTAACGCAGAGCAAGGCCAAATGAAAGATTGCCTACCCCGTAAACAGCTCCAAGTAAAAAAACAGCCAGGACTGTTTCTGAAGAAGTTGACCGGATAATTTGAATAAAATCAGGAGAAAAAATAATACAGGCAGCAAGTGGAAACAGAATGTAAGCACCGAGACTGAAAACCATCCAGTAAGTTTCCCATTTCCAGCCTTTTATTTTCCCGAATGGGACTGCAAAACTTCCTGATGAAAATGCGCCGGTGGCAATAAGGAGAATCCCAAGTAAGACATTAAAGTTCATTGATTTGAAGGTTTTAGTTTTTTGGCATATTAGTTATTATTAAAAATTACAGCTTAAAATAGTTATAATCTCCTTACAAACTTATTCAATTTTAAACTTGCATTTTTATACATTAGAGGCAAATAATAACACTATCGAGCGATTTCAATAAACCTTTTCCTGTATTCTGACGGGGTTATTCCAGTTACTTTTCTAAATTGTTTATTAAAATGGCTTAGGTTATTAAATCCAATATCCAGACAGACTTCCAATACACTCAGATCGATATCCATCAGTAATTTACAGGCGAATTCAACTTTGATTTTATTCAGGTAATCAAAAATTGTGGTGCCCATGTTTTGCTTAAAAAAGCGACAAAGTGATCCTTCAGCCATATTGACTAATTCAGCCAACCGTTTTAGATTAATTTCTTCCCTATAGTTTTGCATCAAATACTCATGTATAGTCGTGCTTATTCCCGGTAGTAAAACGCATTTTTAAATAATCTTTGCTGGCCAAATGAATCAGCGAATCGCTGCGCCCAATAATGTCCATAATTCTTAGAAAATGAGTCATGCGCTCAAAGCTTTTCAAATAAGGCATCTGAAGCATGAGTTCACTTACCTCGTTAAGGGTTTGTCCAACAATCTGAATACCTCTTTCCGACAGGTTCAGCGCATTAGCCACATATTTAAATTCCGGCAGGGCCAGTAAATGTGGACCCAATACATCTGATGTAACTGAAGAAAGACCATTTCGAGGGCTCGGTTAGAAAAAGCACCCTGATCTTTATCGGCAATCCAAACATGTGGCAGATTTCTCCCCAGAAAAACCAAATCGCCGGGCTGAAATTCTTCGATAGAATCAGCTACAATCCTTTTCCCTGAACCTTCGGTAATAAAACTAATTTCAAAGTTATTGTGGTAATGCCACTTACTCTTTTCAAGGTTATCCTGGAAAATTCCAATAAAAAAGGATTCATCCTCCGCTAAATTTATTTGCTCAAACTGGACTGAAATAATGGTAATAATTTTACAAATATTACTCCAAATGTTAATATCGCATCGAAAATAGCAAAAAAAAGGTGTAGCTTATTACCATGCCCGACATACAATGAAAAAGAGCGACTCAATAGTCGCTCTTTAAAATGTTAACCCCCAAACACACAATTGACCAGATTGGTCAATGCCTTACAAACATACAAAAATCATTTTTAAATGCCACACCCTTTTTAGTATATTTTTCATTTTTTTTCATTTTCTTCAATAAAATCGCTGAATCAGATTTATCACAAATGGCAATTTACTTTTTAAGAAACTTATATACAGCGCCTGCTGCAATTTCCTCTAAAATCGGGATTAGTATAAACACTTAACAGTCCTATTCCATCTTGAGGAAAAGCTGCTGCCAAAACAACGTTTCTACAGCCACCTAATACCATACAATAGATGCCGATAAATTCTGCTATTATTTTTGATTAGTTTTGATTTTTGTGAGATAAACACTTTAAAAAGAGACAAAAAGAACACTTGACTACAATTTTTTCTGATATATCCTGTAACGCTTGTAAACCTGGCCGCCCATTTTTTCCATTTCCGCGCGAACTTTTACATTTGTCTCCAGCTCGAGGTGCGAGTCGATTACAACTTTATCTGCTTTTTTTGCTGATTCGATAAGTTTAATTCCCATCATTACATCGAGTCCCCTACCCTGGTAATCAGGAGAAATACCACCCAGCAGTAAATTAAGCTGTTTGCTTTTCCTTCCGGCAGTTAGAATAGGGATAAATCCCCAGGGCAACAAGTAACCTTTTGATTTTTTTATTCCTGCGCTGATATCCGACATAGCAACTAAGAATGAAACTACCTGATTCCTTTTATCAATAAAAATTTTAATGAATCGTGGGTTAATCAGATACAGATATCGATTTGCAAAATCGTCCATTTCTTTCAGAGTGAATGGCACGAAACCATAAATTCCTGCAAATGTTTCGTTTAGAAGGGTCAGCACATTTCTTATATAAGGTTTTACCTGACTTCTTTTTGTAAATTCCTTTAATACCAGGTCATTTTCCCTACTTGTAAACCGTTTGTAAATGTTTTTATAAAACTCTGGCAACTCATTGGGTATTGGAACCCGGTAAACCACCAAATCAATTTCTTTTGTGAAGGACAAACTTTCAAGCAAAGCATTCATATAAGGATAATTACAATTGGTAGCAATCACAATTGGTTGGTCATAACCTTCAATAAGCCAACCTTGCGGATCTTTATCAGAAAAACCCAACGGCCCAACCATCCGGTTCATGCCGTTATTTCTCGCCCAATCGGATACCGATTCCAATAATAGGTTAAATACTTCTGCATCGTTATATGTTTCCAGATAACAAAACCGAACATCTTTTATTTTACGGGTATCGTTATATTGATGACTGATAATTCCCATTATCCGTCCAACTATTTCACCTGCTTTTACAGCAACATATAAAATGGTAGTACAATGATCAAATGCCCTGTTCTTTTTTGGATTGAAATAAGTCCATTCATCCAAATATATTGGTGGAACCCAATTTGAATGATTTTTATGGATATTAGCTGGAAGGTGAATAAATTCACGCATCAGTTTTTTGGTAGTTACCTCTTTTATTTCGATTGCCATTTTCTAAATTTGGATGCCAAGATATCTATTTTCTAAAATAGCTCAACACATTAAGCATCCTATTTTTAAAACAGTTCTGTATCATTCTCTATTCCAGGCAAATATTAATCCCTGAAAATGCAGGAGGGGCAGATTGATATTCAACCTGCCCCTCCTAAAAAGTATATAAAACAATTTTATTGTAATTTGAAAGATATATCAAATTTAAGGTTCAGATTTGATGCAGTTGAAACTAAATTCGTAGAACTATAAGTCAACTGAAGTACTGTTTCTTTTTTGCTTACCATTTCGTTGACAACCTGCTGCAAGAAATTCAAATCATCCAACGAAGTAAATTTAAAATTGCCGGTGATGGTGCCCAGGTTATACTTTATTTTCGTATTGTTTTTAATCTGCAGAGTAACCTCTTTTAATTCAAGGTTTTCAGAACCCCCTTTCACAAAATCAATATACGAATCGGTGTTTAAAACTCCCTGGTAAACATACTTTTCATACGTACCAATAGCAGTAAAATCCGATAATTTAAGAGTTTGCTCTAACGTAACAGCAGCACCAGCAGGGGCAGTTATTCCATAGGTATATATCTTCGTATCTTTTATTGGGGAAGGTAAATCTACTTTGGGGTCGTCTTTCCCACACGACAACACCAATAATCCAAAGGCAATAATGCTCAAAAACATTAATTTACGATTCATAGCTTTTTTTTATTTAATTAAAATTCAAAAATTGTTTCTAAATATTTTCTGAATATATTTATAACTGCAAAGGTATGAATTAATTGTTTGTGTTGTTAATTTTAGTTGTTTGCCCAACTTGGTGTTAAATTATTAAATACTATTACTTCAAAGCTTTACGATTTTACTTCCGAATAGTGTTTTATTTAATGAAATGTTAATTTCATTTGAATAAACTTCTATTTGGATATTTTAAATTTAGACAAAGTATTATAGTATTGAAGATAAAGGGCTACATCTATTATTAATTTTACTTAAAATCTGGCTAATCCAATTTCTTAATCTTTATCTCTTTGAATTCAATACCCTGTCCTTCAGCTTGCAAGCCAATGTAACCTTCTGTCAAAGGTTTTTTGTCAATTTTAATAGCAGTATCGAAACCATTGGCAACACCGCCACCAATTTGTGGTTTTGTGTATTCCAAAACCTCTTCTCCATTCACAATATGAATAATTAATGAATCACGGTAAACAATCAGTTCCCCGCTAACCCACTCATCCCAATCGTAAGTTTTTGATGATGAGTTGATACAGTGGTTTGGATCCATTTCTCCCTTGAAAAAAAC
>JBBQPP010000248.1:0-6154 GCA_038217255.1 Bacteroidales bacterium
AAAGATACTGGCCTTCAGTTGAAAATGCCGATGTACCATACGATGCTTATGTTGATGGAGCTATTTCCAAAGAAGGAATTAATTTAATGAACCAATTGAATAACGCCGGAAAACCATTTTTCCTGGCAGTGGGATTTCAACGTCCACATCTTCCCTTTAATGCACCTAAAGAATTTTGGGATATGCATGACAGAGCAAAATTTAAATTAGCTGAATTTCGGGAAAGGGCAGACAATAGTCCGTCTGTTGCTTATCACAATTTTGAAGAGCTGAGAAGTTATTCTGATATTCCTGATATTGGAAATATTTCGGATGAAAAACAGCTTGAATTAATACATGCTTATTATGCTGCATCAAGTTACATCGACTTTCTGATCGGTAAGTTAACGACCAGGCTAAACGAACTTGGGTTAGCCGATAATACCATCATTGTTCTTTGGGGCGATCATGGCTGGCACTTGGGTGACCATAATCTTTGGTGCAAACATTCCAATTTCGAAGAAGCTACTCATTCACCTCTAATAATAAGTTATCCCGCACAACCAAACGCAGGTCAAACATATAACTACCCAACTGAGTTTACCGATATTGCTACAACACTCTGCGAATTAACCGGATTAAAAGTTCCTGTTGATTTTGAAGGTGAAAGTCTTGTTTCTGCTTTTGAAAATCCAGAAATGCAAATTCGTGAAGGTGCCTTGAGTCAATATCCCAGAAATCAATACATGGGTTACACGCTTCGTACCAAACGATACCGATATACGAAATGGGTTAAAAAAAGCGATGGAAGCCACTTCTCATCAGAACTCTACGATTACGAAACAGATCCACTTGAAACCGTTAGTCAAATTAGTAATCCGGATTATCAGACAATAAAAATAAAACTGGACAGCATTGTTCAAAAAAGAATTCTGATTCCTTCAACCCAGGAAAAAATAGAATTTAAAATTTGGGGGATAAACAAACAAAACGATACGATAGCTATTACAAATTCAGAAATCAATTTTGATGATGAAATTAGATATTCTAACACCGATGGCAGTTTGTACATTACCCAGGTTCCCGGAAACTTTAATTATTCGGTAAAATCAAAAGGATATCAGCAAGTTGACCAACAGCTACAAATAACAAAGGATTCTCTCATCCGGATTTATCTTCAGAACGAAACGTACAATGTTTCATTGAAAATAGTGGGAGAATGGAACAATACTGAAATTTCAAATGCAAACGTGATTTTGGCAAATCAGGGCAAAAAAACCAATAACGATGGAGGGGTAAGCTTTTCAGAAATTGATTTTGATAGTTATACCGTTCAGATTGAACTGGAAAACGGATTTGCCCAAAATTTTAACAACATTGAAATTTCATCTGATACATCAATTGTATTGTATGTGGAAGAACCAACTTTTGATGTGCAGGTTTTAGTTGAAAATGAATACACTTCGAAAGGAATTTTTGACGTTACTATCTCAATTAATAATATTTCAAATTCTTCGAATAGCCAAGGTTATACCAACATCAGCATACCCGCAGGGAAACATGAAATTGTTATTGAACACCCAAATTATTCACTTATAACTGATTCATTGGAAATACATTCTGACACACTTTTTAATTTTCTGCTACTTCCCTCATTTTCAACCATTAAATTCAAACTATATGAAAATACGAATGTTCCTGTAAACAAAGCAACAGTTACAATAGTAAATGACCAGCAGATTTCCAACGGTTTGGGAAGTGCGTTTTTCAAGAATTATTCCACTTTTACAACTTACAACTTCAAAATTGAAAAAGAAAACTACAAATCCATTGAAGGGAATTTGGTTCTTATTAACGACACAACCATCAATATTGAAATGGAAACTAACCCAACTGCGATCGACAATTTTACGGAAAACGAAGATTTCAAAATTTGGCCTAATCCCGTTGTAAATGTGATACGTTTTCAAATTCCGGAAGATTACACTTTTGGGCAAGCAAAAATCATTGATATAAAAGGAAAAACAGTAAAATCAATCTCGCTAAATGAAGCTATAATTTATAAATTAAACATCACAAATTTGCCTGAAGGTTTTTACTTTTTAAATGTAATATCTACTGATAATAAAATTAGCAAACAGTTTGTCAAAAAAGAGTTTTAAATAGATTTGATTTTAACCTAAAATAAATTGTCTTGAAAAATGTTTAAGTTTAAAAAAACGGTAAATTATTTCACAATTTTCCTTTTGTTTTTATCGTCTTTAAATGCTGTCACAGCAAAACAAGCAGAAAAAAAACCAAACATCATTTTGATTATTGCAGATGATTTGCGTACCGAATTAAATTGTTACGGAACCACTTATATCAAATCGCCTAACATTGATAAACTAGCTGAAAGCGGAGCTTTATTTACACGTGCATATTGTCAGCAAGCGGTTTGTGCCGCCTCTCGTGCAAGTTTTCTAACTGGCTGCCGCCCCAACACAACCGGAGTCGATTATCCTTACAGTCAATACTTTGTAAATGAATTCTGGCCAACACATCCAAGTATTGCCGAGTATTTCGAAAAGAATGGATATGAGGTCCGTACTTTTGGCAAAGTTCATCATGGTCCTTCAGATAAAATAAAAGCAAAACATTACACCCCGAAAGGATTACAATATTATGCATTGGAGGAGAATATTGCCTTGGGAGGCAAAAGAGGACGAAGCAAAGAAACTCCTCCTTTTGAAAAGGCAGATGTACCCGACGAAGCTTATCAGGATGGTATGATTGCTAAGGAGGCGGTAAAAAATATTAAGGAATTATCTGGAAAAGAAAAACCATTTTTTCTGGCCGTTGGATTTAAAAAACCGCATTTACCGTTTTGTGCACCTAAAAAATATTGGGATTTGTATGATAAAGAAGTTATTGGCTTGGCTCCAAATCGTGAACATCCCAAAGGTTCGCCCGACTATTCAACCGCTCACTACAGTTTAAAAGCTTACAGTGGCGAAAACGATGCTGATGGAAATGTAATTTCGGAAGATTATCAAAAAGATTTAAGACATGCGTATGCAGCTTGTGTTTCGTATGTCGATGCTCAGGTAGGGAAGTTGATGAAACAATTGGAGGAAAGCGGAGAACTGGACAATACCGTTATCATTTTCATTTCAGATCATGGTTGGCATTTAGGGCATCAGGCAATGTGGGGTAAAACAACCAACTTTGAGAATTCAGCATTGGCACCCATGATTATTTCTGTACCCGGGAAAATGAAAGGTATAAAACTAAATCAATTGGTGGAATATGTAGATATTTATCCAACATTGGTGGAATTGGCCGGATTAAAACCAGCTGAATATTTAGAAGGAACCAGCTATGTTGATTTGTTAAATAATCCGGAAAGAAGTTGGAAAAAAGCTGCATTTAGTCAATTCCCACGTGGCAAAGAAATGGAAGGATTTGCCATTCGAACAGATAATTTTAGATACGTGGAATGGCGGGATGGAAAAGATAATTCCTTATTAGTTGCAGAGTTATACGACCACAGAAACGATCCGCTCGAAACAATTAATGTTGCCAGCGATGAAAAATATAAGGAAATTGTAATCGATTTGGCAAAACAGTTAAAAGAGGGATGGAAAGCTGCTTTGCCCGAAGGAATAACAAATAAATCAAATAATCCATTGGCTCCTCCATCAGTTGGTTGGGGACCGGAAGCAAATAAGAATTCCACTAAAAATGGTAACGGAGTTAAATTGAAAACAGATAGGTAATGATGATAAACAAATCTTTTAAGAAGTGGGCATTAATTGCTGTATTGCTTGTTATTTTAGGTGCAGTAAATGATGCAAATATATATGCAGAAACCATCTTTATAAATAAAACCAGCAAATCAGCAGACTCTCAAAAAATTAAAGTATTTCTTTTAGCCGGCCAGTCGAATATGGATGGCAGAGGAGACGGAAGTAAGCTTACTGACCAGGAAAAAGAAATGCTCGTAGTAGCACAAAAAAACATTCAATTTGCATACAATTGGAATCCTATTAAACCCCTCGATATTACCATCCCAACTCCTTATATTAAAGAAAAATTTAATCTTGAAAAAGTTTTTGGACCCGAGCTTTTCTTTGGCCTTGGATTAGCAGAAATTATGCCCAATGAAAAAATATTGCTGATAAAACGCTCCATTGGAGGAACCTCACTTTATGGCGCCTGGAACCCAGATTGGACAGAAGAAAAAGCGACCTTAATGAATGAAGAAGATAGCCCAAAACTATACAGCGATTTCGTAAATTACATAAGGGAAGTGCTGGCTGATTATGAAGAGGATGAATACGAAATTAGCGGAATGCTTTGGGTGCAGGGCGAAACGGATAGTAATGTGAGTAAATTCGGAACATTACCATCCGATACATATGGACAAAACCTTAAGAACCTTATTAATAAAATACGCAAGGACACAAAAATGGAAGATTTGCCATTTATAATGTTACAGGTTGGTTCAGGGAAAGTGGTTGAAGGAATGCAGGAAACTGCTGAAACAATGGAAAATGTTACACTCATTCAACAAAGCACGGATCCGGGTTCACCATCTTATCTGCCCGGTTATGGACCACCAACCGGTCATTATAATTATGAGGGTATGAAGAAGATTGGAACCTGGTTCAAAGATGTTTATTTAAATGAATATGCCCAAGTTCCAACACGGTCTGATTCGCCAAATATTTTGTTGATTCAGGTGGACGATATGGGTTACGACGACCTGTCGATTAATGGAAATACCCTTTCGCATACACCCAATTTAGATGCGTTTTCTGAGTCAGCAGTTCGCTTTGGAAATTTTATGGTAAATTCGGTATGCGCACCAACCCGGGCATCTTTATTAACTGGTCGCGATTTCTGGCGAACCGGAGTTTCTGCCATGCACGGTGGTAATGATTATATGCATCTCGACGAAACAACTTTTGCCAATATTTTTCAGGAGAATGGATACACAACCGGAATGTGGGGGAAGTGGCACTCCGGTAAATCGGATGGGTATTGGCCATGGGACCGTGGATTCGATGAAGCCTATTATGCCAAATTGTATAATTACTATCCAAGTAACGGTTGGTTTAATCAATATCCAGAAAATACAGTTCACGACGGAGAATGGTCGCCAAAGGTTTTGGTGGATTACACAATCGATTTTATCGACAGAAATAAACAAAAACCATTTTTAGCATATCTTTCATTTCTTACTTGCCATGATATTTGGGCAACTCCCGATTCCTATAAAAATAAATACATGACCGAAGGACGAACCGAACGGTTTGCAACGCTTCTGGGAATGTTGGAATTTATGGACGATGAAGTTGGCAGACTGCTTCAATTTCTGACCGACAATGGGTTGGATGAAAATACAGTCGTGCTTTTTATGAGTGACAACGGGCCAAACCTGGGAGATACTGGTCCTGTTGAATGGAGTTTAAGAAACAACCATGGCTTTTTGGGAAACAAAGCCAGACTTTGGCAAAATGGATTAAAGTCGCCTTTGTATATTCGCTGGAATGGGAGATATGAACCGATAAACATTGACCGACTGGTTTCTATCACCGATATTTTTCCAACCCTTTTAGACATTGCAAATATTCCGTTGCCAGCAAACAATCTTCCTTTGGATGGCAGAAGTTTTAAATCGTATTTGGAAGGAGATACTATAACGCTGGAAGAAAAAACTGCCATTTTTTCTCATTGGTTCCCGGTTTGGGCAAACGATCAATTTTCACCTATCCAACCCAATGAGAAAGCAGCTTTTGATTTTAATGTTCAGAAAATTACTGCGATAAATGAAAACTATAAACTGCTTTTAAATCCGGTTAATGTAAACGGTTCGCCCAATAAATTTCAGGAGATAGTTTTAATCGATTTAAAAGCCGATCCATTGGAAAGAACAAATATTGCTGCCGGCAATCCTGATATCGTAAATTCAATGAAACAGGATTTGGAGAATTGGTTTACTGACATTAAGAATGAACCACACTCTTTTGCTCCTCCCGTATTTCAAATTGGCTGGAAAGGAAAAACTTCATCCGAGGTTCGTGGTTTTGGTCCTTCAAAAACAGTTGGTTGTAAAAATGAAGAACATTTTTTGACGGGAATAAATGCAGTTGGCGATTTTGCCGAATACAAATTAAAGGTTCATCGTTCC
>JBBQPP010000249.1:0-6137 GCA_038217255.1 Bacteroidales bacterium
CAATGCTGGTGTAAAATCCGCATTGATTCCTGCCTGTTGAAACAACCAGGTAAAACCTGTAACCAACCAATCCAGCGCTCCCGAAGCACGAAAAACACCAATAGCAACCAGAATTGCAATCAGATATGGAATTATTTTAACGGCCGTTAGAAACCCATCTTTAGCACCGTCGATAAAAGCTTCATAAACATTTACTTTTTTGAGAACTCCCATAAAAATAAAAGTGATGATTACCGAAAATAAGATAACGTTGCTGGCGATATTCGATATTTGGGTAACCATAGCTTTGTCGAGCGTTGAAAAATAAAAGATCAATGCAATAATAAATGCTGTCAGCCCGCCCAAATAGGCAAGAATTACTTTATCGAAAAGATTGATTTTTTGATAGATTGCAACAGAAATCAAACCTGCAAGTGTTGAAAAAAAGGTTGCTAATAAAATAGGGATAAAAATGTAGGAAGGATTGGCCGCGCCCAATTGAGCCCGATAAACCATGATGCTGATCGGGATAATAGATAATCCCGAAGTATTCAATACCAAAAACATAATCTGGGCGTTGGAAGCCTTTTCTTTATCGGGGTTGGTTTTCTGCATCTCTTTCATAGCCTGCAAACCGGTTGGGGTTGCCGCGTTGTCAAGGTTGAGCATATTTGCCGCAATATTCATCATAATCGGGCCATAAGCCGGATGATCTTTACCCAGTTCGGGAAACAGCTTGTTAAAAAATGGGCCGATAGCTTTTGAAAAAATGGCAACAACGCCGCCCTTCTCCCCAATTTTCATGATACCCATCCAGAGTGTTAAAACGCCTGTCAGTCCCAATGAAATCTCAAAACCGTTTTTTGCCATGTCAAAAGTGGAATTCATCATTGCCGGAAAAACTTCGACATCGCCAAAAAAAATCAGGCGAACCAACCCAATTATAAATGCAGAAAGAAAGAAAAATACCCAGATGTAGTTTAGTGCCATTTTAAAGTAGTGAGTAGTGAGCAGTTAGTGGTGAAGCAAAAATGCTCAACACTTGGTACTCATATTTTATAAATATTTTATTTCCAAATTTTTTCGATGTTTTTTAGATATAGTTAATTGCATTTTTGTAATGTTAGTTCAATATTTCCATGCATGTTGAAAAATGCTAAAATTAAACAAAAGGGATTTCAGTTCCATTTTAAAAGAAAATCCTATTTTTATTGAAATTAATATTTAGTAATGGATTTAATTATAGCTAAATAAAGAATTGAAAAATATTCTTTTTAAACACAACAAATGAAACCAAAAATCACTTTATTATTTCAAACTTTTTTGTATTTTTTAATTTTTTTATGCACAAGTTGCATTCCCAAATATGATAGCGAACGCCAAATAATCTTGCGTCAACCCGTTATATCCCCAGATTATTTGGGAATAACAATACCGCCCAATATTGCACAGTTGAATTTTGTTCTGAAAGAAGAAGGGATACTTTTCAAGGTTATTGCAAAGGATTCATCTGGAAGTAATACAATTACAGTTACTTCGAAAGACGGAATGATGAAGTTCCCTGAAAAACAGTGGCGAGAATTATTAAAAGCTTGTAGTGGTGACAAAATAACCGTTCAAGCCTATACTGTTGCAAGTAATAAAAAGGAAATTTTCTCTTATCAACCATTTTATATTTATGTTTCAAGAGACTCAATCGATCCATTCCTTGTTTACAGGCTAATTAAACCGGGGTATTACAGTTGGTCAAACATTAAAATTATGCAGCGTTCATTAGAATCGTTTGAAGAAGAATCGGTGGTGGAAAATCAAATCATCGAAAAAAATTGTGTTAACTGTCATTCATTCAACAAAAATAATCCTGAGAAATTTCTCCTTCATGTAAGGGGATCAAAAGGGGGCACTTATTTCGTGAACGGGAAAAAAATCACCAAAATCAATTTAAAGACTGAAAATATGAATTCGGGTGCTACCTATCCGGCATGGAATCCCGACGGCAGGTTTGTGGCCTTCTCATCGAACCAGGTAAGACAAAATTTTTATGCCCATCCAGCAAAAAGCATCGAGGTTTTCGATTTGGTTTCGACACTGATTTTGTATGATACCGAAACCAATGAAATATCACCCATTACAGGAGGCAACAATGATTCGTTGGTACATTTGGAAACTTTCCCAGCATGGTCGCCCGATGGCAGGTTTCTTTATTTTTGCACTGCAACGCAAAGTCAATCCATTTCAAATATGGGGTTGACTGATATTCAAAACATTCGATATAATTTGGCAAGGAAACCGTTTGATACAGAAAACAAAACTTTTGGCGAAACCGAAATTGTTTTTCAAGCTTCCGAGCGAGGTCAAAGTGTTTCGTTCCCCCACATTTCACCCAATGGAAAATATTTGGTGCTAACTGTACACGATTTTGGAACTTTCCCTAATTGGCATCCAGAAGCCGATTTATATATAATGGATTTAGAAAAGGATTCTCTTTTTATAATGGATGTAAATAGCACCAAAACAGAAAGCTGGCAGAGTTGGTCATCAAACGGAAAGTGGCTAGCCTTTAGTAGCAAGCGCATGGATGGAAGAACAACACGTACTTTTTTTACCCACATTGAAACCGATGGCAGTTCTACAAAACCGTTTGTACTGCCACAAAATGAACCTACACTGTACGACAGGATGCTTGAATCGTTCAACATCCCGGAATTGGTAAACGGGAAGATAAAAGTTACCCCAAGGGACTTTGCAAAAGCGGCAAATCAGCCAGCCATTCAAGCGAATGTAACTGAGGGCTTTACGGATAACATACAGATAAAGAATAGTATCAAATCACCCCATCCCATGGAAAAGGGAATTCATGAATAACCGATACAACAGGAGAAAATCAACATTCAAAATGGTAAATCGCAATCCATATAATCAACCCCACAAGTTACAGAATAAAGGAGTTATACAATTGTATTTCTTACCCTTGTCTCTTTTTCTATTTGCTTTTGCATATTTTTTCTTTGTTGCCAATCCGCTGCTTTTTTTTCAGGAACAACGCACCTTGTTCGTTTTTGATGATAGATTTTTAACCTCATTTTTTTTGAAGCCAGGTGGTTTACTTGAACTTATGGGCAAGTTTATAACACAGTTCTACATCTATCGTTTTGCAGGTTCAATAATTGTTGCAACCATTCTTGCTTGCGTTGTTTTGCTTATGATTGCAATTCACCGGAGGTTAAATTCAGAACATACTTTTTCAATCGTTTTCAGTCTTCTGCCTGCATGTTTGCTACTGCTGCTCCAATCGCACTATTACCATTACATGGAATTCAACTTAGGATTCCTATTCGCACTGGGTTATTTTTGGCTTTCCATTTCGAAAAATAAAAAATCGGTTTATTTGGCTTTTGCTTTTTTCCCGTTATTTTATTTTGTGGCAGGGGTATACGCATTTCTGTATGCCGCATGGTTGGCGTTGCACATATTGCTAAACTTCAAGCACACGGAACGCTTTGTATTACCCTTAATTCTTTCTGCTGAAATCGTCCTGTGCATAGTAGTTTTCAAAGAAATTCTCTTTTTGCAGCCTCTGGATCAGCTATTGTTTTTCCCGCTTCCAGCCATCGACAATCCGGCGCATAAAACGGTTTTATATGTTCTGATAATATTGATTGTGCTTCATCCTGTTCTTTTGAAAATTTTTGGTTTTGTCCAAAATCGAATAACAGAACGTAAATCAATTGCGTTACTTTTTTCGCTTGCCATTTTTACGGGCACCGCGTTTTTCCTTTTTAAATTTCAGAACCGGCAAACAACCCGTGTACTTCAAATCGAAAAATATGCACTGGAAGAAAACTGGGATAAATTGATTCAATTTCAGGAGAAGTACCCATCACAGAATTTGATAGGGCAATATTTTTACAACGTGGCACTTTCCGAAACGGGGCAGCTTTGCGACCATTTGTTTTTTGGTGAACAAGATTTTGGATCCAATTCACTGATTTTGCCTTGGGGAAATGAATACCTCTCGTGGGGCGGATATTTTTACTATTCAGTGGGTTTGATAAATGAAGCGCACCGCTGGGCTTATGAAGGGATGGTGGTGGATGGATTGCGCCCCCAAACTTTGAAAATGTTGGTCAAAACAAACCTTATCAATGGTAATTTCGACATGGCGCAAAAGTATATCAACATTCTTAAACACACATTGAATTATCGCGGTTGGGCTGCAAAGTACGAAGAATTGATTTCAGGGAATGCCTTGATTGCTGATTTTCCAGAATTGGAAACTAAAAGAAGCATTATGCCGAAAGAAGATTTTTTTGTTCAAATAACTTCACCCCAAAACAATATCCCCTTACTATTAAATTCAAATCCTAAAAATAAACAGGCATTTGAATACGAAATGATTTGGCTTCTGTTGAATAAAGATGTTGAGGCGGTAGCCAATAACCTTTATAGGATGAAAGAGCTGGGATATTCAAAAGTACCTCGCCACCTCGAAGAAGCGGCATTGATGATGTACAACAGCAAGGGGAAAATGCCCGATTTAGGCAACCTAACAATAAGTATCGAAACAAAAAACAGCTTCGATTCCTATGTAGCTTTCTATAAAGAATTGAATAATAATTCTGCCTCAACAAAGGAAACTGTGAAGAGAAAGTTTGGGCACACGTATATGTTTTATTTTCATTTTAAATGAATTTGGATGAATTCCGAAAAATATTCTTTATCGAGACCATACATCTTCTTCGAAAAAAGGGCCGTTCAATGAACGGCCCTTTTTATCAGAACAAAAATAGTATGCTTAATAAGCAGGATCTTGTTTCAAAGACGGCTGAATATCCAATTGCCCCTGTGGCAAAGGCCAATAATCGTCTTCAGTGGGGTTATATTTCGCACCATTTTTCAAAAACTCTCTAAATTTTATGTCGCGTGCAATGTATGCATTTAACACCTGATCCGAGATACCCCAGCGGCGCAAGTCAAAAAATCTATATCCTTCGGTGGAAAATTCGAGCATAAGTTCCAGTCTCACAGCTTCGCGTGCTTGTTCTTTTGAAGCAAAAACCGGAGATCCTACAGGATATGGTTCCACTTTATAATTGGCGGCAGGTTTCGTCCAGTCAACTTGTATCGCATCGGGATTGTCTAATTTATAGGTTGTACAAAGCCCCATGACTACATCGCTACCTTTGGCACGCTCGCGCACTTCATTTATCAAAAGCCTTGCTTTATCGAGTTCTCCATCTTCGATAGCAATCTCGGCACGCCAAAGCAGGATATGGGCCAATCGGTAAGCCCTAAAGTTCCGGTTATTATCAAAACCTTTTCCATTGGTTTGCAAACTTTGATTTTCCTTTAAGTGCATGAATTTTTTGGTCATATATGGTCCACCATTAGGTTGTTCTCGTATCCATGATTTTCCGACACAAATTCCCCATCCCAGAAAATCTACACCTCGGCGAGAGATCGTCCAATCGCAACGTGGGTCAAGCAAATGGTCGGTAGGGTGGAACTCTGCTGCCGTTTCCACATTCATATCCGTAGTCAATGGTTGCCTTGCATTTACGTCCAATACGGGTAAGCCGTCATCAGTGACCTGGAAAGCTTCGAACAAAGTTTGCGAAGGTTGATAAAACCCCCAACCAAGACCTGCCGGACCGGCTTGGTGCATGGTAGGTCCAGCTAAAACCAACGAACTTTGGTTTACCGCGCTTGTAGATGCCTGAATTTCGAAAATCGATTCCTTATTATTTTCCGTTGTTTCGTTGTAGTTATCGTAATAATTATCGACCAGTTCAAATTTGCTGCTTCCAATAATCCCATCCAAAAGCGTTTTTGCATTACCCAGCTCTTTTTTGCACATGTAGGCATGTGCTTTTACCGCCATGGCAGCATATTTTGTTGCCCGACCTGGCTGTCCAGAAAAAGATTCGGGTAAATTATCAATAGCAAATTGCAAATCTTCTTCAATACCTTCCCATCCCGGGCTATCGTTCGGCACTTCTTCCGGAAGTATGCCACCCAATTCGTCAGGAGTTTTTACATAGGGAATATTTTCAAAAATACGATTTGCTTTAAAATGGAACCAAGCCCTTAAAAACTTAGCTTCGGCCTCAATTTGCGTAGCTCTTTCAGCAGGAATAGGACTGCTTCCCGCCTGGGTG
>JBBQPP010000250.1:0-6136 GCA_038217255.1 Bacteroidales bacterium
AAAAGAAAACGGGACAGATTGTAAAATATTTTACCCTGTCCCGTTTTCCTTACCCTAAAAAAGTAGGTTGTTTACATGAAGAATTTCAATATAAACAACACGGCTAATACAATTGTAACAATCGAAATATCTTTAAATTTACCTGTCAATGCTTTTAAAAGAACAAACGAAAGCACGCCAAACAAAATCCCTTCGGAAATTGAATAAGTTAAAGGCATCATAACAATGGTTAGAAAAGCCGGGATTGATTCTGTAAAATCATCAAAATTGATATTTTTTACCGGAGTCATCATCATCGCTCCAACCAAAATAAGGGCAGGGGCGGTGGCGGCGCCTGGTATCATAAGGAAAACTGGCGAAAGGAACAATGCCAAAAGCATAAGTCCGGCAACGGTAAGAGAGGTTAAACCTGTACGTCCACCTTCACTAACACCGGCAGCACTTTCAACATAGGTTGTAACAGTTGAAGTACCCAGCATTGCGCCAACAGTTGTCCCAACAGCATCGGCCATTAAGGCTTGTTTTACCCGTGGAACCCGGCCTTCTTTATCAAGCATATTTGCTTTTGAAGATACTCCTATTAATGTGCCAACTGTGTCAAACATATCTACAAAAAGGAAGGTAAATACCACAACCAACATATCGAGCGTTAAAATCTGCCCCCATTCGAATTTCATGAAAATTGGACTCAACGAAGGAGGAGTAAATTCGAAGCTGGTTGGTAATGTGGTAACTCCAATTGGCAATCCGATTACTGCACCAATCAAAATACCATATAAAAGTGCACCTTTCACATTTAATGCGAGTAAAACGCCGGTTATTACAAGCGTAATAAGAGCAACTGCAGCACCGCCATTTTCTGTAATATTTGTAATGTCACCCAGTGTTACAAAAGTTGCCGGGCTGCTTACAATAATCCCTGCATTTTTTAACCCGATAAAAGCAATAAATAATCCGATTCCAACAGAAATGGCATGTTTCATATTCATTGGTATGGAATTCACAATCATTTCGCGGATGTTGAAAGCAGTAAGTGCAATAAATATTAATCCTTCAAGAAACACTGCAGTAAGTGCAAACTGCCAACTGTGGCCCATTCCCAGTACAACAGTAAAAGCAAAAAACGCGTTCAGTCCCATTCCCGGAGCAAGTGCAAACGGTAGTTTTGCATACAATGCCATTACCATAGTTGCAACAAAAGCTGATAAAACTGTTGCAGTAAAAACAGCACCCTTGTCCATGCCGGTAGCGCTTAAAATGTCTGGATTAACAGCCAGAATATAGGCCATGGTCATAAACGTAGTTATACCGGCCAAAACTTCCGTTCTTACGTTAGTTTTATTCTGTTTTAAGTTGAAATATTTATCTAACATAATTCAGGTTTTATAATGTCCACTTTAAAGCAATCGTTGGGTTTACCACAAATTCTTTTCCAACGAAGTTATTACTTAATTCAATTTCGGTACCTACAGAAAAATTCTTTGCAAAATTATACCATAACTGTGGTTCTGTCAAAAATCTGTAGTTTGTTCCCCAAAACATTTCCTCTTTCCAGAAATCAGCAAAACCCAGGAAACTAAGTTTTCCATTCAACATTTGAACGGTCCATACAGCGGTTAACTGAAATGATGCATCTTCTTTGTCTTGAATATATTTATAATTCGCTTGTAAAGTCAAAATTTTTGAAAAATCTGCTGATGCCCATGTACGTTCAATACCGGCCAGGTAAGCATTTTCAATCGGAATAAAGGGAGAATCTACTCCATCTAATTTAAACACACCACCATTGTATTCAGCACGTGGCATAAATTTTTGGTTTTCATTCCACTTAAAAGCTCTTGCAATTTCCCAGTAAGCCAAAGAAAGACCATTACTTACGTTACGTGCATCAGAACTGTAATCCATGTCAATAAAAAAGTATGTTGAACCATATTGGTCGGGTTTAAACATTTCGACTGTTGTGGTCACTAACTTACGATCTTTACCAAAATCGTAATGAGCCTGAATATTTTGGGCATTAACAGACGCAATAAAAGCAATCATTGTAAAAAACAGAAGGATTTTCTTCATTTTAATTTGATTTATTAAAGTTAAGGCGCCAAAAATATATATTCTTATTTATTATGTGAATATGTTGTTTAGTAGATTGTTTATAAATTACTATCTTGACACTGAAAAAATTAATTTGAGATGAAAAATATTGACAGAAGAAATTTTTTACAGAAAAGTGCCCTGGGTTTAGCTGGCACAGTGGCCGTTGCATCGGGACTGGTAAACCTTAGTTTTAATTCGGCTTCTAACGCCTTGATTGATTCTGTAATCCTGGGAGAAACAGGGATGAATGTTCCTCGTTTGGCATTGGGAACAGGCTCATATGGCTGGAAAAAAACTTCGAGCCAAAAGAAACTGGGAGAGGATAAATTTGTGCAATTGGCGCAGCATGCTTACAATAGGGGAGTGAAGTTTTTTGAAACCGCCGATATGTATGGAACCCATGAATTTGTGGGCAAAGCCATGAAAAAAGTAGGGCGCGAAAATGTAACCCTGCTATCAAAAATTATGGTTTACGATCATGAAGGTTGGTACAAAACCGAGCCTTTCCAGAAGAGTATCGACAGGTTTCGGAAGGAACTTAATACCGATTATATTGACATTTTATTGCTGCACTGTATGGTAAACAGTGAATGGCCCGATGAATATAAACGTTATATGGATGATTACAGTGAGGCAAAACAAAAGGGAATAATCAAACAAGTTGGTTTGTCGTGCCATGATTTTGGAGCAATGCAAATTGCCGCAGAAAATCCATGGGCCGATGTGTTGCTGGCCCGTATCAATTACGATGGCGCTAAAATGGATGGAACGCCACCGGATGTGATGTCGGTTTTAAAGCGGGCCAAAGATAAAGGGAAGGGAATTATAGGCATGAAAATTTTTGGTTGTGGTGAACTTACCAAAGAAGACCAACGTCAGAAATCGCTCGAATATGTTATAAAAAGCGGAAATGTGGATTGTATGACAATTGGTATGGAAAGCATAGAACAAGTAAACGACAATGTTGAAAGAATTATGAAATTGGTTAAGGCATAAAAAAACCCCAGTCAGGACGACCGGGGTATATTTTGAATCGGGAAGATAAAAAATATGGGTCTTATATTATATATATTCTTTGAAACTCTAAAAGGTTACCCTCTTTTTAGTTTTTTTTTCAAATATTTTTTACAACGCATCATTTAAAAACTGATTAACAGGCTGCAAAGTTTTAAATGATTGAACTAAATGCTCAATATAATTGTTAGCTGAAACTTGCGATTTGTTAAACTGGTTTGAAAATACAAATGACTTATACCTCAGTAAATCAATAAATTCATGGTCTTTCGGAAACCCTTTTGGTGCTGTTTTTAATTTGTCACCCATCATTTCAGGGTATATTTTCTTGAAGTTTTTTTCTTGAATAATATCAAGAAACTCTTCTCCATTTTCGGCCATGTATTCACGAATGGCTTTTAATGGTTCAGAGGGTGGCATATAAATACCGCCACCGGCAAAACTTCCTTCGGGATCAATATGAAAATAATAACCTGCGTGCATACTTTTTCTGCCGCCTTTTGCAATAAAAGCCCCGAAATTGGTTTTGTAAGGCCGTTTATCGTTTGAAAACCGCACGTCCCTGAATATCCTGAACACACAATCTTTGGGAGCCAAAGCAGGGATTTCGGGGTCAAATTTCCTGATTTCGTTGATAAGAATATCGGTTAAAAAAAGTATCTTTTCACGGCTTTCTTCATATCTTTTTTTATTGGCATTGTACCACTCCCTGTTGTTATTTGCCGACAGATCGGTCAGAAATTCCAAGACTTTATCCATGCTGAGTATTTTTAAATTATTTTTACATGCATTTATGTACAGATTAACAAAACCACAATGAAAAAGTTTGCCTTAATTGTCGCCGGGGGAAGTGGGAGCCGCATGAACAATGGTATTCCAAAGCAATTTCTTGAAATAAATGGCCGTCCAATTTTGATGCTCACTTTTGATGCGTTTATGCGTTATGATCCACAAATTGAAATCATTGTAGTTCTCCCAAAAAATCAGGCTGAATCCTGGAAATCATTGTGCAAAAAGCATGAGTTTGAAATAAAACATAAAATAGCTTTTGGTGGGGAAACCCGTTTTGATTCTGTAAAAAACGGTTTGGACTTAATTTCTGCTGATGGAATTGTTTTTATCCATGATGGCGTTAGACCTTTAGTATCGGTAAAAACCCTTGACAATTGTTTTAAAACTGCTTTGGAAAAAGGAAATTCGTTGCCTGTGATACCTGTTTCAGAATCAATCAGGATGGCGGAAGAATTGGAAAACTGCGCTGTTGATCGTTCAAAATATTTTTTGGTGCAAACGCCACAAACTTTTAAAACCCAATTAATCAAAAAAGCATACCACCTGGCGATTTCAAACTCATTTACTGATGACGCTTCAGTTTTGGAGAATATTGGAGAACCCATTTATTTGGTTGATGGAAACCGCGAAAACATCAAAATTACATTTCCTGAGGATTTGGTTTATGCTGAAATATTTTTGGGTAGATAAATCATTGATTTGCAGAATTTAGAATGCCAAACAGCTATGAAAATTAGGGGCAGGGGAGGATTTGTGTGGCAAAAAATTCCCCACGGGGGATTTAGGGGGCTTTTACTATTTTTTCAATCGCAGTTTTTATCCGTTCAATCGTTTCCGGTTTCCCCAAAATCTCGCAGATCTTGAATAAATCAGGGCCAACATTTCCGCCCACTAAACACAAACGAAGCGGGTTCATTATTGCGCCAAAATTCCATTCCTTTTCGTTCATGAAATTGGAAAAGGCTTCTTTTATTTGTGATTGTTCCCAATTTCCAACAGTAGAAAAAGCCTCACAAATTGCTGTTAATTGTGCAGGAGTTTCCAGCATCCAACGTTTTTCAACTGTTTTTGCATCGTAACTTTCCGGCACTGCAAAAAAGAAACTGCTTTGTTCCCAAAGTTCCGAAACAAACTGGCAACGTTCTTTCACTTCTGCCACCACTTTCATTATTTTATCATCAGAAGCAGAAATACCTTTATCAATTAAAACAGGCTTAAATAATTCTGAAAGTTCTTCAATCGATTTTTCCTGGAAATAGTGTTTGTTGAACCATTTTGCTTTTTCGGGATCAAAACGTGAACCTGATTTTACAACACGTTCGAGGCTAAATATTTCTGATAATTCTTCCAACGAAAAGAATTCCTGCTCTGTCCCCGGATTCCAACCGAGTAGTGCTAGCAAATTGATAAATGCTTCCGGAAAGTAACCATCTTCGCGGTAACCATGGAAAGATTCTCCGGATTCTGTGTCATTCCATAATAACGGAAAAACAGGGAATCCCATTTTGTCGCCATCGCGTTTGCTAAGTTTTCCTTTTCCAACCGGTTTTAAAATCAGCGGCAAATGCGCAAATTGAGGTTTTGTTTCTTCCCATCCAAAAGCACGGTACAACAATACATGTAATGGCATTGATGGCAGCCACTCTTCACCGCGTATCACATGGGTGATTTCCATTAAATGATCGTCAACCACGTTTGCTAAATGGTATGTTGGCATCCCGTCCGACTTAAAAAGTACTTTATCGTCCAAGCTTTTTGTAGTGTTGAAAGTAACACTGCCACGAATGATATCTTCTTCGGTAACGTCAATATTTTCAGGCATTTTAAACCTGATAACATAATTTTCACCAGCCCCGATTTTTTGCTGAACTTCGGTTTCTGAATGCGAAAGTGAGTTGTTCAGCTTCTCGCGGGTTCCTATTCCGTAGGAAAAAGTTTGGTTTTTTGCCTCGGCTTCGATGCGGAGTTTTTCGATTTCGCCGGTGCTGTCAAATGCGTAATATGCCCAACCCGATTCAACCAGCTGGTCGGCATATTTTTTATATAAAGGTTTGCGTTCACTTTGGCGATAGGGGCCTAATTTGCCACCAATCCCGGGACCTTCAACTGGATTCAGTCCACACCATTTCAGGCTTTCAATAATATATTCTTCGGCTCCCGGAACAAACCGGTTTTGGTCGGTATCTTCAATACGGAGTAAAAAATCGCCACCATGTTTTTTGGCAAACAAATAATT
>JBBQPP010000251.1:0-6135 GCA_038217255.1 Bacteroidales bacterium
AGTCTTAATTTAGGATATGAGGTATATCCTTTATAAAAAATTCCCGATTTCTCCGACTTTATGATGTAAACAAAATATTCCATAAAGAAAAAAGGGAAGAATTTATCTCCCCTTTCGCGGTGCGGACGGGACTCGAACCCGCGACCCTCGGCGTGACAGGCCGATATTCTAACCAAACTGAACTACCGCACCAATTTTTATTTTTATTCCTCATGATGTCTTTCGCCTGGTTGAACCCGAACCCGTCCCGCCTCAGGCGAGATGACAGGCCGATATTCTAACCAAACTTAACTACCGCATCATTTATTGATGCAGTAATATAAATTAAAAAAATGCGGTGCGGACGGGACTCGAACCCGCGACCCTCGGCGTGACAGGCCGATATTCTAACCAAACTGAACTACCGCACCATTTTTTTAATCATTACATCAATGAATTTCCCTTTTTCAAAGGTGTTGCAAATATATACTTTCTTTCTTTTCCGGCAATACAAATATTATCTTTTTTAAAACCTATTTAAAGCGCTAAATTACAAACACTTAATACTCAGAATTATTCCTTGACATGAATTAAATTATTCGAATCAAGCACCTTCTCGCCGTTCCATTGGTAGGCAGTCAAGATTTTAGTGCCAGCTACGCACGAATCGACGCAACAAATGTTTGGTTTTATAACAAACGGTCCGTTATGGCGGCAAAAATGACCAAAAAATACAATTGGCGCATCTTCCGGATATGGATCATGTTGAATGATAGTCTGTTTCGGAATCTCATACTGAGGTAACACAAATTTACTATCAAACGAAATACCTTCAAAAGTTTTTCCCATCGGCTCTTCCCACCATCGCATGCGAAACGATCGTGGGGAAACCCCTTTGTTATTTATAATTTTTAAATCACCTGGCATTTTGAAATCAATCCCTTTCGTTAAGACTGAAACACTTTTACTTATTGAGGATTTTGATTTTTTGTAAGCCTTCCGAAACATCCTCTTGCGGGAACTTCCTTCTGCTTCAGTTATTTTTATTATCTCAATTGCCGACTCCGACCAACAGGCATGAACGATGCGTATATCGTCCAAATCAAGATAAAGGGGTAATTCCTGCATCCAGTTACGGTGGCTTTTCCATTCTTCCGCATAAGCAGAAAATTGATTAATTGTTTTATAAAGCGATAAAAAATTCTTTCCCGGCGACTTAATTAAGGGCGAACCATCTTTATCTTTCAAATAATAAACTATTGCATTAATTTCATGATTTCCTAAAATTGCCAGCGCATTTCCACTTTCCACCATTTTACGGACAATACGGATTGTTTTTCGGATTTCAGGTCCGCGATTGACAAAATCGCCAACAAAAATAGCTTTACGAGAAGGATGCGAATAACCGTTTTCCGATTTCTTATACCCAAGTTGAAGTAAAAGTTTCTTTAATAAAGAAGCATATCCATGAACATCGCCAATTATATCGTACATATTCAAATTATTGAAATCGGTTAGACGAATAAAAAATGAAAAATAACTATTTTCTGACAGAGATCAAATGTATAAAAAACATATGAAAGACGGACTGCATGAAAAAAATGGATGAAAAATATATAAAAGTTTCTGTGTCCATTTTCTGTGATGGAGTTAAATCATGAACTTGGAAAGTCCGTGTCCCAATAAATTCTATCACCAGAAATAAGCATAAAAAATTAAAATAATGGTAATAATTATTGCTGAATTTATCATATCCCAATAATTGTATGACGCCCTGGTTTCGGCACGCTGTTCCGCAGAGGCCGAACCAATTGTGAGACCTATAATTAAATTTGGATCTTTCCGTTCCGTAAAATAACTGATGATAATCATTGCAGTAATTACAATAACAAACAGGTATATTTCGTAGTGCAACCAGTTGTGTGAAAGGAATATCGAATACAGCAGCGAATCATCACCGACTGAACCTTCAAATATTTTCAGTCCCAAACGTATCATCCCAAGGGTGAAACCGATTACCAAACCCCAGATACCGGCAGCCGGAGTGGTTTTCTTTGAAACGATGCCAAGAAGGAAAACTGCAGCTATTCCGGGAGCCAGCAATGACTGCACATCCTGTAAATATTCATATAAAACTTTGCCCAACCCTTTCATCACCGGAATCCAGGCTATTCCTAAAAGAACAATTGCAATTGTTGCTATCCGGCCAATTACAACATAATGTTTTTCAGATTCGTTGGGTTTATATTTTTGATAAAAATCGATTGTAAAAAGCATTGCAGAAGAGTTAAAAAGCGATGCAAGTGAACTCATTAAAGCAGCAAGAATCCCTCCTACCACTATTCCAGTAAAACCTTTTGGCAGCAGCACTTTCACAAGGGTTGAGAAAGCGGCATCGTTGCTGGCCAAATTTAAAAGTGGTTGCCCGGTAGCCGGATCAATTTTTTGGGTAAGTGCATAAGCGATCATTCCAGGAATGAGGAAAATAAAAACCGGGGTTAGTTTTAGGTATGCGCCAAAAATAGTACCGCGGCGCGACTGTTTCATATCACGGCCTGAAAGTACACGTTGCACAATATATTGATCGGTACACCAATACCAGAAACCGATGATTGCAGAGCCAAGAATTACGCCAGTCCATGGAAAATCGGGATCTTTTGTTGACCGCATCAAACTTGTCATCGAATCACCATGAACAGTTACATTGGCACGGCAAATTTCCATCATTTCGTTCCAACCCCCAATTTTTATTAATCCAAGAATAAGAACTGCAACTGACCCAATCAACAAAATTGGCGTTTGTAGCACTGAAGTGTAAAGCACTGCTTTCATCCCACCGAATGTTGTATAAATCCCGGTTAAAACAACCAGGCCAATTGCACTTATCCAAAAGAAATCAATATTATAACCAAAAAATGAAACATATTCGATATTGAAAACATCTTTAAAAACCACACCCCCTGCATAAACAGTAACGGCAACTTTCGTTAAAATATAACTCACAAGCGATATTATGGACAGAAACGAACGCGCCTGCGGATTATAACGGCGCTCAAGAAATTCGGGCATGGTAAATACTTTGCTTCGCGAATAAAAGGGGACAAAAAGCCAGCCCAGCATCAAAATCATCCAGCCGTGCATTTCCCAGTGTGCCATTGCCATACCACTTTCTGCACCAGCACCGGCGAGCCCCACAAGGTGTTCCGAACCAATATTCGAAGCAAAAATTGATGCGCCAATTGCAATCCATGTTGCATCACGCCCGGCAAGAAAATAATCAGTTGTGTTTTTATCCTTTTGAGCCACAACCCAAACTACAATACCGATTAAAGCCAAGCAGAAAATCCCTAACACAATCCAGTCCAATGTACTCATAACATATTGTTTTTGGTTTAAAATAAGTTTTGTTTCAAGTGTTGAAAATACATTTTATTTTTAAATTCCAGACAAAAAAGTTTATAAGGAAAAATAGTATGGCAACTTTTTGCCCAAACTGACATTATTTAACGGGAACAATGTCTATCAATGAATTGTAATTCAATATCTAACAGAAAAGTTGATAATTCTGAGGACTATGGAGGTTTATTAGGATCAAAAACCTGTCAGAGTGCGAAGCTTTCCGATGCAGCAGTTTGATTTCAGCGAAAAGTGAGATTTACTCAATTTATTTGTGATAAAAATGTGCAACTTCGCCTCATCGGAAATCAATTAAAAAAAATTAATATGAAAAAATTAACAATTGTAGCACTCTTGGTAATCTTTGTTTTTCAGCTTTATGCCCAAAAACAGCAAATGGATTCGTTTGTTGGCAACCTGATGAACAAAATGACTTTGGAAGAAAAAATCGGACAATTGAACCAGGTAGCTATTCCAAATTCCTTTGTTACGGGAGCAACCGTCAGCACCGATATTGAAGGAAAAATAGTTCAGGGAAATGTCGGCAGTATTTTAAATAGTTTGAATCCTGAAGTTACCCGAAAAGCACAGGAATTGGCTGTTACAAAAAGCCCAAATAAAATTCCGATTATTTTTGGGATGGATGTCATTCACGGATTCCGAACCATTTTCCCTATTCCGCTTGCATTGTCAAGTACCTGGGATATGCAAATGGTGGAACAAAGCGCCAGGATTGCTGCGACTGAGGCCAGTTCTGCCGGGATTGCCTGGACTTTTTCTCCTATGGTTGACATTGCACGTGATGCACGCTGGGGAAGGATCGCAGAGGGTGCTGGCGAAGACCCTTTCCTTGGCTCGCAGATAGCTACAGCAATGGTAAAAGGTTACCAGGGCGATAACCTGCAAAACGAAAACACAATTATGGCTTGTGTAAAACATTTTGCCTTGTACGGCGCTGCACAGGCGGGGCGCGATTACAATACAGTTGACATGAGCCGGATTTCCATGTATCAGGATTATTTTCCCCCATACAAAGCTGCGGTGGAAGCAGGTGTAGGAAGTGTAATGACTTCATTCAATGTTATTGACGGAATTCCGGCTTCAGGAAACCGATGGCTGCTTACCGATTTACTGCGCGACCAATGGAAATTTGATGGGTTTGTTGTTACCGATTATACGGCAATCAAAGAAATGACAGCGCACGGACTGGGTGATTTGCAAACGGTTTCGGCACTTGCGCTCAAAGCCGGGGTTGATATGGATATGGTTGACGAGGGATTCCTAAAAACGCTTAAAAAATCTCTATCCGAAGGAAAAGTTACTATTGAAGAAATTGATTTGGCTTGCCGCCGTGTGTTGGAAGCCAAATACAAACTTGGGCTTTTTGACGATCCTTACCGTTACATCAATAACACCCGGATGGAAAAAGAAATCCTTTCGCAAGCCAACCTAAATGCCGCCAGAAAAATAGCAGCAAATTCAGTTGTTTTACTAAAAAATGACAAACAAATACTGCCACTTAAAAAAACCGGTACCATTGCACTTATTGGGCCATTGGCGGATAGTAAAGCCGACATGTTGGGAACCTGGGCGATGGGAGGTGAAGTTGAAAAAGTAGTTAGTTTACTGGATGGCTTGAAAAACGTTGGGGGCAATTCAGTTAAAATACTATATGCCAGTGGCGCCGAATTTACTGATGATCCTTATTTGCTTAAGAATATGCAGTCGCCACTATCACCTACCACAGGAAATAATGGGATAGACGAAATAAAATCAAATGATGAATTGATTCTGGATGCAGTATTATTGGCTGCTCAGGCTGATGTTGTTGTTGCTGCAATTGGCGAACCCGCTGCATGGTCAGGCGAAGCTTCAAGCCGTACAGATATAAGTATTCCCGAAACTCAGAAAAGTCTATTAAAAGCATTAAAAGCTACAGGAAAACCTGTTGTAGTTGTAATTTTCAGTGGTCGTCCGCTTACATTGGTTTGGGAGGATGCCAATTTCGATGCAATTATTGAAGCATGGCATGGCGGAACACAGGCAGGAAATGCCCTTGCTGATATTCTTTTTGGCGATATAAATCCTTCAGGAAAACTTACTGCAACTTTCCCTCGCAACGTTGGGCAAATACCACTTTATTACAACCACAGAAACACAGGCCGTCCAATGAATGCCAATGAAAAATTCACCTCGAAATATATCGATTCTCCAAACGACCCACTCTACCCCTTTGGATACGGATTGAGTTACACCAGTTTTGAATATGGCGATATTTCATTGAGCAAATCTGATTTAAAAGGAAACGAATCGTTAACCGTTACAATTCGGGTAAAAAACACAGGTAAATATGAAGGTCAGGAAGTTGTTCAACTTTACGTTTCAGATCCGGTAGCTTCTATTTCAAGGGCAGTAAAAGAGTTAAAAGGATTTCAGAAAGTGGCGATCGCACCAGGCGAAACTAAAAATGTAAAATTTACGGTTTCAACCGATGCACTGAAATTTTACAACAGCAACTTAGAATACAACTGGGAACCCGGCGAATTTGAAATTCAAATCGGTGGAAACTCACGAGATGTGAAAAAAGTGAAGGTGAATTGGGTGAAATAATTATTCGATATTGAAGATTTAAGTGAAAATCCTGCTGAGAAATTGGCAGGATTTTTTTATTGTAGTTTAATCGGGGTGCGACTCGGAGTCGCGCCCCGATTAGAACGCAAGCAACTATTTTGCTTCAACCAGCTCAAAAGGTTCCATCAA
>JBBQPP010000252.1:0-6113 GCA_038217255.1 Bacteroidales bacterium
TGTTTTTTCGTTGTGAAAAGGGCACATCCCCAACATATTAACACCTCTTTTCCTGAGTGTTACAAAGTCGGAAACAACATCCGAAATCTCGGCTGCATCAATAATCCGTTCTATGGTAGCATGGTCGATCATTGCGGCAAAAGTAAATAAATCAAACCAAACCTTTTGGTAAAATGATTTTTTGGAAGCAATTAATTTAATTGTATTTTTAGAAAAACTTTTATGTGATGAAGAAAAATCTTGTCATACTATCGGGTGCAGGCATGAGCCAGGAGAGTGGGCTGAAAACCTTCCGCGATATGGACGGACTTTGGGAAAATTATAATGTTGACGATGTAGCAAGTATTGATGGTTGGCACAGGGATCCGTATCTTGTTATGGATTTTTACAACCAGCGTCGAAAACAGCTTTTTGAGGTTGAACCTAACGCAGGTCATTTCGGGATTACAGAACTTGAGAAATGGTTTAATGTAACCGTAATCACTCAAAACGTTGACGATTTGCACGAACGGGCAGGTAGCTCAAATGTGATTCACTTGCACGGCGAACTGCGAAAAGTGAGGAGTAGTTTTGATGAAAACCTGGTGTACACAATCGATGGCTGGGAACTGAAAATGGGTGATAAATGCGAACAAGGCAGCCAGTTGCGCCCACATATTGTTTGGTTTGGCGAGGCGGTCCCTGCATTTTACGAGGCAATTCCGGTTGTTGAAAAAGCCGATTTTGTTGTAGTTATCGGCACTTCGCTTGCTGTTTATCCGGCAGCCGGACTTGTAAATTACGCAAAACCCGAGGCAAAAATTTTCGTTGTTGATCCGAACCGCCCTGAAACAACTGTACATAATGCGGTCTATATAGATGAAAAAGCAAGTGTAGGCGTTGAAATATTAAAACAAAAACTCGAAATACTTAAATAAATGGCTAAAAAAATACTAATTCCTATTCTTCTTCTTTTCGTTGCAAATATGAATTTTGCCCAGCGCTTTGATGGCGGAATAATTGCAGGATATAATGCAACCCAGGTTGAAGGCGACACATATAAAGGTTATAATAAACCTGGAATTGTGGCCGGTTTTTATGTAGAAACCGATATTGCACCGGCAATTTTTGCAGCAATGGAAATTAAATTTGCTCAAAAAGGCGCTCGAAAAAACATTACCATCAAAGATCCCACAAAATATATCATGCGGTTGGATTACGTTGAGATACCTGTTTATATGGCTTTTCGCACTAACGAACGGGGGGCAATAATTGGAGGTTTATCCACCGGTTTTTTAATCGGTTCAAAAGAAATCGACAATTACGGAGAATTTCCTCCGCAAGATCAAAATGCTTTTAACAAAATTGATTTGCAACCACTTATCGGATTTCAGTTCGATTTTTTAGATAATTTAAAAGCCGATTTACGCTTTGCATTTTCGGTATTACCCATAAGAAATAAACCCGGAAGCAATTCAGGTAATCTTTACTGGATAAATAACCAGTTTAATAATGTTATCACTTTGGCTTTTTATTACCAGATTAGCCGATAAATAATCAGAAAAATAAAACTCTAAATAATTGCTGAATGATAATTGTATATTACAGTTCATGAGCAAATTTTACACTTTCCGTCTATCGATTCGTTCCAGTTGGGATAAACCATCCTTGCTTAAATGAATTTTTGTTGTAATTTGGTTACTGTATCAAACCTAATATGCATGGGTCCTTTACAAAACATGTCTGGTCTTGCCATTTCAATTGTAGTCTTGGTATCCGTTATTTTTTTCTATTTCTATTACTATTTCACAACTTCCGGATTACCCGAAAAAATTTGTAAAAATATAAACCGGTCGATACAAAAAAAGGTAACTGTGTTTTTAACTAAAAAGGTTTCCGGATTTTTTATTTTGGGGATTGTTCCCGGCGTTATTTATTATTTTTTCCTGAACCGGGATTTTGGAAAATTTGGTTTTTCGCCCGTTCATTTTAAAAACAATTACCAAACCATCTTTTTGTTGATGCTGATAATTGCAACGGTTCTGTTTGTCAATCAAAAGGTTCATCGGCAAAACAATTCACTTCAAATCGAAATAACCAAATGGAATTTTGCGCTATTTCTGATTAATGCTTTCGGTTGGTTAATCTACTTGGTTGGATATGAATTTCTGTTCCGTGGAATACTGCTTTTTGAATGTAACGCAAGTTTTGGGTTTTGGCCCGCCATTGCAATAAATATTGCCATTTATTCGGCAATCCACATGGTAAACGGAAAAGATCAAACCATTGGAGCTTTGATATTTGGCGGAATTGCCTGTTATTTGACGTTGACCAGAGGAACCATTTTAATCCCAATAATTATGCACGTTTCATTAAGTGTTTTCTCCGATTATTTTTCAATAAGATATAACGACAAACTAAGTTTTGTCAAACAAATATATACTAAATGAAATGTTTGGTTACCGGGGCAACCGGATTTATAGGGAACCGTTTGGTTGAAGAACTTCTAAAACCTGGAAATGAAGTTCAGGTATTGGCTCGATCCAAAGAGAAGGTAAGTCAATTGCATGGTAACAGGGTTGCTTTTTTTGAAGGTGATTTATGGGATTTGGATGTAATTTATGATGCTACACGAAATTGTGATGTAGTTTTCCATTTAGCAGCTTTTGCCAATATTTGGTCGAAAGACAAAATGCTGGCTTACAAAACTAATGTTGTCGGGACAAAAAATATACTCGAAGCGGCCCTTCAAAACAAGGTTAAAAAGGTTATTTTTACTTCTTCAGCAGCGGTTTTTCCACCCTCTGAAAACGGAGAAGAAATTGACGAAACCGCAGCTTTGCCCGATAAATATATGACTGATTATGAAACAACCAAACTTCAGTCCGAACAACTTTGTATTGAATATTGTAAAAAAGGGCTGGAGGTTGTTATTGTAAATCCAACGCGGGTTTTTGGCCCGGGACTTTTAAATAAAAGCAACTCTGTTACTATTCTTATAAAAAAATATATAAGTGGAAACTGGCGGATCATCCCCGGAACCGGCTGTTCCATTGGCAATTATGTATTTATTGACGATGTTATTAATGGTCATATTCTGGCCTTGCAAAGTGGTATTTCTGGCGAGAAATATATTTTAGGAGGGGCAAATACTTCGTTCAACGGTTTCTTTGAACTACTTTCAACGGTTTCAGGAAAAAATTACAAACTTTTTCATTTCCCGTTTTTAATCATTTTGGCAGTTTCGAAAATTGAACTGTTTTTAGCCGAAACAACAGGGAAAAAACCATTGATTACACCGCCATGGGCAAAAAAATATTTGCAAAACCGACCTGTTTCAAGCAAAAAGGCAATCAACAACTTAAACTATACAATCACCCCTCTTGATGAAGGGATTCGAAAAACTATTGAATGGCTAATAACTGAACAAAATGGAAAATAAAGCGGTTAAAAACTACACTTTAATTACTGGATCAAGTGCCGGAACCGGCAAACAATTTGCCATTGAATGTGCAAAAAGGGGATTTAACCTGTTTTTGGTTTCCTTGCCAGATACAGGGTTGGAAAGTTTTTCAGAAGAGTTAAGAAATTCTTTTCCGATTATTGTCCACCATTTGTCAATAGATCTCAGAAAGCGAAAGTCGCCTCAAAAAGTGTTTGATTATGCACAAAAAAACAATCTTATCATCGATATTCTAGTAAATAATGCAGGACTAGGTTATAATGGAAAATTGGAAGATTCGAGTACTGATTTAATTGATACGATGATTTCACTCAACTTGCGGGCTTCGACTTTGCTAACATTTTTATTTATCCCTGAAATGAAAAAATTGAAGAAAGCCTATATTTTGAATATTAGCAGTTTTGCTGCATTATCGCCCCTTCCGAACAAAAGCGTATATGCAGCTACCAAAACCTACCTGCTCTTTTTAACACAAGCATTGAGCGTAGAACTAAAAGGGACTGGGATTTCCTTAACCTCGGTGCACCCCAACGGGATTTCTTCGGAAAGGGCAATGGAAAACATAAAAAAATCGTCATTTATGGCACGTTCTGCGGCATTGACGCCCGCTCAGGTTGCCAAAATTTCCATTGACAATATGTTTTCGGGAAACGTATTTGTGATCCCCGGGATTGTAAATAAATTCTACTATTATATTGGATGCAGTTTACCGCACGGTGTAATTTTGAAACTCATAGGGAATGTTTTTAAAAAAACGTCATAAACAAGTTTCCCTTTTCAAACCACTTTAAAACTTTCTGTCTGTTACAATTGTCTATCTTAGTAACCGATTTTAGAATAACTTCAACTATGCAAAAAAGAAATTACATGAACCCTTATTATGCCGGGGTTTTACTTGGTTTGGTATTGTTGTCGGCCATGTTTTTTTCCGGGCGTGGGCTGGGAGCAAGTGGTGGATTGAAATATGCGGTAGTTGCCGCAGTTGGCGCAATCGATAAAACCCACGTAGAGCAGTCTCCCTATTACAGCCAATATTTCGAAAACGGTGAAAGTCCGCTAAAAAACTGGTTGTTTCTTGAAGTATTGGGAATGGTACTTGGTGGATTTATTTCTGGAGCTTTTTCAGGCAGACTGAAATTCAAAATTGAAAAATCGCCCAATATTTCAAATAAAACACGATTGCTTTTTGCATTTCTTGGCGGTGTATTTTTTGTTTACGGAGCACAATTAGCTCGGGGATGTACAAGCGGGGCTGCACTTTCCGGGATGGCAGTGTTTTCAGTTGCCGGATTTGTTACCATGATCTCCATTTTTGGCTCGGCGTATTTGTTTGCATGGTTTTTCCGAAAACTTTGGATATAGCAGTTTAAAGTTCAGTGTTCAAAGTTTAAGGTTTGAGTGACAGGTTTTTTCTAATAAAGTAAATCGTAAATAAGTAAATCGTAAATCTTCTTCCAGTAATCAATAATAAATATAAAAATGGGTCCACTATCAGTAATATCAGCACTTCCAGAATGGGCAAACCTGCTAATAGGTTTCATCATCGGTATTGGGTTTGGTTTTGCACTTGAGCAGGCTGGATTTTCATCGAGCCGAAAACTAGCCGGTATGTTTTATGGATACGATACAACTGTATTAAAAGTATTTTTTACGGCAGCAATTGTTGCGCTGGTAGGTTCGCAATTCCTCAGCTTTTTTGGCTTGCTCGATTTGAGCCTTGTATATGTAAATCCATATTTTATTGGTGCAGCAATAATTGGTGGAGTAATTATGGGTGCTGGTTTTGTAATGGGTGGTTTTTGTCCGGGTACCGGTATCAGCGCACTTTCAATTGGTAAAATCGATGCTTTTGTTTTTCTTTTTGGCGGACTGGTTGGTGCTTTTCTATTTGCAGAAACGTATCCAATCATCGAAAATTTTGCAATTAGCGGATTCAAAGGGCCGATGAAAGTGGACGAGTGGCTGGGAGTTTCGCCCGGAGTGTTTACTTTTATTCTGATAGTAGCTGCTGTGCTTTTATTTTGGATTGCCGAACTGGCCGAAAAAAGGTTCAGCCGTCCTGATATTACTACGGAATCTTAAATCAAAAAAATGAATGCAAGAATAAAAATAACAGTGTTTTTGGTTGGCCTGGGAATCCTGCTGGCTTTTATGCCAAATCCTTCTTCAAAAACTTTTAAACTTAAACCAGATGAACTGCTTGAAAAGTCAGGTTCCAAAGAAATCTATTTTTCAGTAGATGAGGTTGCAAGATTTGTAAATACTGAAGATAGCACCGTTCAACTGATTGATTTGCGCAGTGCTGATGAATTCAGGAAATGCAATATTCCCGGTGCAGTAAATATTCCGTTTGATGATTTACTGAATCCGGCATGGTCAGTTTATTTCAGCCAGAAAAACATGCGTACCATTTTTTACGGAAACGGCGACCAAAATGCAAATGTTGCCTGGACAATAGCTACCGGACTTGGCACCGAAAACTGTTTTGTTATGAAAGGAGGATTGAATGAATGGTTTAAAACCGTAATGTTCACTAAATTTGAAGGGGACAGAATTACGCCGAGAGAAAATGCACTTTTCGAAAACCGGTATAAAGCACGCGAAATATTCTACCAAATAAACAGTTTGCCCGACAATTTGAAAACAAAGTATTTTGATGCCAAACGGTTGC
>JBBQPP010000253.1:0-6083 GCA_038217255.1 Bacteroidales bacterium
CTTATCATAGTTTCCAGTAACGGAAACGTTGCTATCCAACATCACCCCTGTTCTTAAGAAGGCAAGTAGTGGATCGGCATCGCCACGTGCTTCCAGTTTTGAAGTTTCCCACTGCTGGGTAAGCAGATTCCAACGAGGAACAGGAACATTGTTCACATTGTCATCAATGGCCCATCCCAAACCTTTTTTATCATCAGTGGCCGGTTCACCTTCTTCACCACTCTGGAAGAATTTTCTTTGAACCGGAGGTGCACTGTAAGCCCTGTCAATAGAAGTAGCACTATTGATAGAAACACCAATTCCTTTTTTTGCGTTAGCTCCGGTTTTAGTGGTAATCAAAATTACACCATTACCTGCTTGTGAACCATATAAGGCGGCAGCACTGGCTCCTTTCAAAACAGAGACACTTTCAATATCATTTGGATTAATAGATGACATGTAGTTTCCAACATCAATGTTTGAAATTGCCGAAACTTTGTTTGTACTAACCACAACTCCATCTACTACAATCAGTGGCTGAGTGTCGTTGTTTACGTTTCGTGATCCACTCATGATACCATTTAATGAAGTAACACCACGAATGTTAAACATTACCGAAGAAGTTGGCGAAGAGGATAAGCTGTTTATCTGTACCCCTGTTACTTTCCCTTCCAAAGATTTTAAAGCATTGGATACACCACCTGTTTCCATGTCTTCGCTGTTTACTTGCGAAATGTTGTAACCAAGCGATTTTCTGTCTTTTTTCATACCCAACGCTGTTACCACAACATCATCTATACCGATGGTTGTTGATTTTAATGTAACATTAATAGTTGATTGATTGCCAACCAACACCTCCTGTTGAGCCATTCCAACGAATGAGAAAACAAGAGTAGTAGATTCATCAGGAGCAGAAATGGTATAATTTCCGTCAATATCGGAAACCGTACCATTTGTAGTTCCTTTTACGATAATTGAAACTCCGGGCAAAAGTTCGCCCTCATCACTTTGAACTGTTCCACTCACTTTTACCTGAGCAGACAAAGCGACCGTCAAAAATGTAAACATCCCCAGAAAGAGTGTTTTCAAAATTCTTTTTTTCATAGACATTAATTTGATTATTTAATTAAAATTGGATACGACCCTAAAATTATCCTACACAAAGGTTTGTAAAAAATAATTTAAGTGCAAATAGTATTTTATTAAAAATACATTAATTTTTGTCATGCTAAATCCTTTTACCCCTCAAAATATCATTACATTAAGTTAATATTTAATATGTACTTCAATTAATTTTATAAATTCTCATTTGTTGATTAACAAAAATATTCATTCGTTATTTCCTTTAGAATCTAATTTGTGCTCCACCCAATTCTCCGTGAAAGTTGACAAGAATTAAAGCCAGTAAAAGAATTGCAATAAGAACAAATACAAAAATCAAGAAATGCTTTTTTGTTAAAACTGAATTTAATTCAATTGAAAAAGGATTTTGACCCGAGTGCAGAACAATTAAAACTGCAACAATGTTTAAAACATATAAAATATGATTGGAAAGTACCACTCCAGCGAAAGCTCCGGTAACAATAAAACTTATAGCAACATAAACCGAAATAAACGTGAGGTAAATTAAAAAAACCGTATTCCTTGTAATGTTGAATTTTGATTTTTCCAACTTCAACACATATAAAACAGCCATAAAGCAAATTAACAGTCCTGAAACTATTGTACTTGTGGCGGCAACCCCTCCATCAATTCCCGAACCACCAAGCCTTTCGGCTAGTGTATCCAGCGACAACGATTGTTGAAAGACAATTGCCGGAAAAAATATCAGGGCGATAATATATGAAATCCTGTTTTCCCAGGGTTTAGGAGTTTCAATGTTTTCCGGCCATGGCGAAGTAAAAACACTGTAAGCCAACGCTGCCCCACCAAAAAAACCAATGCTGTACTCCATTACATTCCACATGTTGAAATTGATTTCGAGAAGATTACCAACTATTTGCAGGAAATTTCCAAAGGAAAAACCAAAACCGCTGCCAAGCATTGTAATAAAAGCAACTTTGAGGGATGATTTATAACCATTTCTGGCCATGTACCAAACTAACGCAAGGCCTGCACCAAAACAAAATGCCCAGGCTTCGGAGCGTGGAGGTGTCATAAAAAACTCAAGTTGCATTACAAGAAAACCATAGGTGATTAAACCACCTGCAACCATTTCAGCTATTAATCCTGCCCATTTTACTTTCTTTTCCTGAGTCGATTCAAGCGTTAGGCCTGTTAGCCCACCGCCGATTAGTCCGAACAAACCACCAATAACGAATAACATTAATAATCCATATCCGGCGTTTAAAAAATCATCACTTCGGCCATAACCAACGACTTTTCCGTAGCTTATCATTCCGCCCATCCCCCAGCCTGATGAAGAAGCAAGTGCTACTGATAATGCGCGTTTGTACCAGTCTTTTCGTTGCGATACTAATACCAACGCCAATCCGCCAATACCTGCAGCCCATGCTGCGCCCTGCTCATGACCAAACTGTCCGCGAACAGCCCAGGCAGTTCCAAAACTCATTGCTACGATAAGGATACTTAAGATTTGGGTTCTTTTTAAATTCATTTTGAAATATTTTAAAAGTAAGTTGGTGTTTTAAGAATGATCAGATTTGAAGAACAAAAAAAGTCTCCAAAAAATGGAGACTCTTTTTAACTAAACTAAACAATGTATTTACTAAAAACCAAATCATCTTAATACAAACAAATATAAAACACAATGCTGAATATTACTTCTAACATTTTGGATATAATACATTATATTTTAACCTAATTTATTCGATATAATCACTAATCAATTCAAATATATCAACATACCTTATATGTATCAAAATTGCAATGAAACCCGCGCAGGTTGTACATTTTAAGCTAAATCAATTTAGCAGCTTTTAAAGCTGATTGGTGTTGACAGCTGGTAATAAATCTCAATGATTTTTTTTGGAATTTAAAAAAACGGCCAATTACAGGATTGTCTGTTAGTTTTGTTTTAAAAACTCAATTAATTCGGCTGGTTTATCGGTTTGAATCCCATCAGTAGCCCAATTGATAATTTTTTTCCATTCTGCTTCTGAACCTTCTTTTTCGTCAACAAAAACCTTTGCACCCCATTTGTGCGATTCGGCAACAAAACTTTGCGATAATTCTCCCATATCGGTTGCAACAACTTTGGCGTTTAATTTATCAAACATTGGTTTCAGGTTCTTTTCATTTTGGGGATCAGGCATGATAAATGAATTACCAAAAAGTGTTTCAACATTTTCAAGTTCCATTAAATACAGATAAGGAATATACCAGATAATATCCTGTTCCATTTTGTATTTGCGAATGATTGCCATTAAATCAGGAATTGGGGCATCTTTCAAATCAAGATAAATTCCGATTTTTCCTTTGCACAATTTCAGGATTTCTTCAAATGTTGGAATCCGGGTATTTTTCCATTCTTCTCCCAATTTTTCGCCAATATCGACAGATTTCAGTTCTGCCAAAGTCAAATCTTTCACGCTTCCTTTTTTACCTGTTGTATAATTATCGATAGTTGAATTGTGAACGCTCAAAAATTTTCCGTCTTTGGTGGTTCGAACATCAATTTCAACAAAATCGCAGCCCAAATCAATTGCTTTTTGGTATGCCGGAAGCGAATTCTCAGGAATTCCCTGATGCGCGCCACGATGGGCAATCACATAAATTTTGTTTTTCGGTTTCCTAAAATCCTGAATATTATTCGTGTTCTGTCCAAACAGAATTGCCGGAAAAAACAGGAGTAAAAAGTTCAATAAAAAATATTGCTTGTTGTTCAGATCCTCTTTCATTTTGTTCTATTTATAAATTGTATAATTCCCTGCACTATATTCTTTTGTGCGGATTATCAGTTTATGTATTGATTTGTCAAACGAATAATCGCTTGCATAAGATAATTCCCTTCCATCCAACTCAATCTTAAGCGGTATTTTTTCGAGCTTGATATTCAAAATATGTGATTTTTGAATACCAGTGAGCGAAATGTCTATTTTATCTTTTGAACTTTCCACTTTAACAGTTGTGATTCCTGAATTATCCGGGTGATGCAATGTAAAACTACTTTCTCCATCCGGATAAATCAGAAAAGTTAAATATCCGGAAGACAATGTATCGCCAATTTCTGTATAATTTCTTTTGATATCCATTGGAATTATAGCTCCTTCCCGCACATAAACCGGATATTCTTCCAAAGGAAACTCTTTTTGAAAAGTAGCGGGACCTTCAATCAATTTGTTATCGTCAAAAAAGTAACGCCATTTTCCTTTGGGAAGCTTAACTTCGTTGATGAGTTCATCTTTATAAATTGGAGCTATTAAAAAATAATCTCCAAAAAGATAGTGGTATTTCCCTTTAACAGGGCGCTGCAAAACATCACCACCATTGTGCGCCTCAACAACATACGAATACATGTACGGGATAAGCTCGGTATGCAGCCATGAAAACCGGCGTATAATTTCCAATTCCTGTGGCGAACGTTTCCACAGCGCTCTTTCGCCATGTCCGCCATTAAGGAACAGTCCACAAAATGCCGAAAACTGCGCCCAACGAATATACAAACGCGGAGGAATTTCTTTACCTGAAAAACCTGCTACATCAGATCCGATAATATTGTAGCCAAGTTTAGCGCTTTTCATTATGTTATCCATGGCCATTTCTATGCCTTCAATTCCGTCCATTGCAATATCAACTGTATCCGAACCATCTCCTTCCGATTTCCAGGAATGCCGCTGGTCGCCAACCCATGTAACGGGTGCTGCATCAATTGGTGTAAATCCTTCAGGATGAAATCCCCTGTCGATTGCCCTTGAAAGGGTAACAAATTCAGGGTTTTGCGTTAAACCATGCAAATATTCGTCACGGTAATAATAATCCATATATTTTCTTGTTGTCATTAAACCATAAAAAGTTTTACGATAAAACATAGGAATTGGCCCGGTCATTTTAAAGTTCAACGTTGCAGTACCGTCTAATTTCCAGCCGTCAATTCCATAATCGAAAACGGTTTGTTGCATTCCGCGCCACCAAAGCATGGCTTCAGGATTTGCATAATCGATGAAACCGCCTTTGCCTTTCCACCACTTTTTTTGTTCTCCTTTTCCTGTGAGAAAATCTTTTTTGGCAGCATCTGTAAACCACTCAGGCGAATCTTTTAACCGTGTATCTTTGTCGTGGCTGTCAACCATTGTTGTCATCCATAAAACCACGCGGTATCCTCCATCCTGCAATTTTCCGAACCATTCCTTCGGTTTTGGGTAAAGAAGTGTATCAACTTCAAAATCGTTGTACCTCAAACTCCACGGGCTGTCTATAAGAATCGTGCGTACAGGAATATCGTATTTGGCATAACCTGCCAAAAGCGAATCGACCCTTTCGGCAGTGTTAAAATCGTCTTCCCAGAGCCAGCATTCCAAAGCCCAGGCAGGTGTCAATGGCGGATTTCCGTGTCTTTGTTTATTGAAAAATGTTCCCCACAACGGGTAAGCAAACCCAAAGTAAATAATGATGGTAAGAATAGAAATGATGACAAAAATATATTTAACGATTTTTCTGAATCGGTTTAACTTTTTCATTTAATCATTTTGTAATGCGTGATTCATCAAAAATAAATTACTTCTCTTTAATCTTGCAAAATTGAATATTTAAGCCCATTTCGTTAAATACTATTTTGAAGTATTTTGATATAATATTAACTTTAATCAAAAAAACTAAATCGGTTAAATGGCATTTTAAGGTTAAAATTTAATGTAAGCTGAACAAATTTCTATTTGTAATCGTTTTTAAGGTTTATTAACATTGGTATTTATTATATGGGGAAGATTTTATTTTCAAAATAATTTGTCAATCGGAAATCAGTAACAAAAGGAAAATGATGATGGACAATTTATATGGGTATCAAAAACGAATAAAAACAAGCATTTTTTTACTATGGATTACTATTGATATGAAACTAACCATTTAAAATCGATACATTTCAAAAAAGAAACTTATTTCAAAACTTAAAAAAATGAAAAAATGAAAAACAAATTTTTCTTTCG